>JQID01000201.1 GCA_000770645.1 Desulfosporosinus sp. Tol-M | reverse complement strand
TTGTCCGTCACCTTATTGTTCCCGGTTACAACCTCGCCGCCGGGCATAGTTAACACAGCGTCCGCATTTTCCTGGGTAAAGCCGGTCCCGCTTTTCTTGGGCCGCGCATATTTGGGATTGCGCCTGACTTTGTAAGTTTTCCCTTGATGCGAGAATTTCAATTCGACATAGGTTTTCGTATCCTGAGCCGCAAAATCACTACGCAAAGTATCCACTGTCCGTACCGAGCCGCTGGCACCGTCAAAAAGGGCAAAGGCAATCGCGTCAAAGATCGTTGTTTTCCCGGCGCCCGTATCCCCGGTGATCAGGAATAAACCCTCGCTGCCGATTTGCTGAAGGGGGAGTTCCACTTTCCCGGCGTAAGGCCCAAAGGCACTCATCACAACGTGCAGTGGTTTCATAGCTTCGCACCTCCCGCCTGCTCCAGGAGCTCCCGGATAATCCGCTGCTGTTCTTCATTTAATTCACAGTTATTTTGCTTGAAATAAAATTCGGCAAAGAGTTCCAAAGGACTTTTTCGGGCCACATCGCCGGAGGCCGCCGTTTGCGAGTCTGCAATCTGTTTGGTACGGCTGTTTGCAAAATCAAGGCGCATAATATTGGGATACACCTGGCGGAGCTGGCCGATAGCGTCAAAAAGCTCCTCCTCATCAGTTAAGATGGCGCGTATGTAATCCTGACAGACGCTGTGCCCAGCGCCGTCCCCAGAAATATCCGAAGAAACTGCCAGAGAAGTCGCAGGAGTAGCTGCCGGAAAAGCCGCTACCGCAGAAGCCGCGTGAGATGCCCCCTCCGGGAAAACCGCCGTCGAGGTCCTCAGCGAAACCCCCGACGCAGCGCCCGCGCGCAGCAGTTCCGCCAGCGGCCCTTTGATCTCCCGCATATCGCGCCGCGCCGTTAAGCTAAAGTTCTGCATATTAATTGCGTCTTTTTGGGCAAATTCAAGTAAGGTTACGGATTTCTGCTGCCGGACTTCGGAAAAGGAATATTTCAACGGCGAGCCGGCATAACGCACGGTTTTCCGGCCGATGGACTGCGGGCCATGGAGGTGACCGAGCGCCACATAAGCAAACGGTTCAAATACAGAGGCGTCAATATTGTCCAGCCCGCCAACGGCAGCCGTTTCAGAGTCCGAACGTTCGGGCTGCAGCGCGCCGCTGGTGATGAACTGGTGGGCGACCAGGATGTTTCGTTCCCCACGGTCAACTTGGGCTGCCTGAATAACCACCCTCACGGCATCCTCATAGGACTCAATACTCTGATCCATAAAATAAGGCTGAACCATGGCCGGCTTAAGGAAGGGCAGCAGATAAATATGCACCGGACCATAGTCATCCTGCAGGGTGATTTTCTGCAGAAAGCCGGCAAAAGTCCCGGCAATATGGACACCATTTTTCGCCATGATGCGGCTGCCAAAATCCAAGCGTTCGGGCGAATCATGGTTGCCGCTGACAATGAAAATTTGCACCTGCCGGGCACAAAGATCGGTCAGGAAATCGTCGAGGACTTCCACCGCTTCGCCCGCCGGCACGCTTTTATCGTAGATATCTCCGGCGATCAGGATACCGGACGGTTTGACTTCATCCACCAGGCGCAGGATATCTTTTAATATGTATTTTTGATCTTCCAGCATACTGAATTCGTTAACGCGCTTGCCGATATGCAGGTCGGCGATGTGGAGGAATTTCATATGAATGGCTCCTTTCCGGTATCGGTATTTTCATATTCCCATCCGACATTTTAAGTTTATCGAATAGCGACAGTCAGCACAATACCGATTGGTACGGAACCACTAAATCTTAGAATGGCCAAATCAATGTTTGCGCGCTTGAAACAGAGAGCCAGATAAGAAGTACGAGACTAAGGTTGTGGTAACCCCGGTCTCGTACTTCTTTAGTTTTAAACACTAATGAAGTTCTTAATCTCTCTCGTTGAGGGGAACGTATTCTTTCCTGCGTTCGACACTTTTATAGGCGGGCCGAATAATTTTCCCAGCATTCACAATTTCTTCGATGCGATGAGCACTCCAACCTGAAATTCTAGCAAGGGCAAAAATTGGCGTGAACATCTCTAAAGGGAGATTGAGCATGCGATAGACAAACCCTGAGTAAAAATCAACATTCGCACTTACTGCTTTATTGGAGTTCGTATATTCGGCAATAACCTTAGGAGCAAGTTCCTCAATCTTGGCATAAAGGTTAAATTCATCTACAAGCCCTTTTACATGAGCAAGCTTACCTGCGTAGGTTTTAAGAACTACTGCCCTAGGATCAGAGATGGAGTAGACGGCATGACCAATTCCATAAATAAGGCCTGAATGATCAAAAGCATCTTTCGTAAGGAGCCGGTTAAGATAGGCAGTGACTTCTGCGTCATCCTCCCAATTTTTTACGTTTTCCTTAATGTTATCAATCATTTGAATGACCTTATGATTCGCTCCTCCATGTCTCGGCCCTTTGAGCGAGCCTAAAGCGGCAGCAATAGCAGAATAGGTATCCGTACCGGTTGAAGTAACAACATGGGTCACAAAGGTAGAATTGTTACCGCCGCCATGTTCGGCGTGAAGTACAAGTGCAAGATCCAGTAATTTTGCTTCTAAATCTGTGTATTTGTGATTAGACCTTAACATATAAAGGATGTTCTCCGCTAAACCCAAGTTCGATTGAGGGCTATGGAGAACCAGACTTTGATTTCCATAGTAATGGGAATAAGCCTGGAAACTATAAGCAACTAAGGAGGGGAAGGAGGCAATCAATTTGATACATTGCTTTAAGGCATTTTTTACCGAGATATCATCGGGGTTGTCATCGAAGGAGTACAAGGCTAATACACTTCGAGCTAACCCATTCATAATATCTTTACTCGGCGCATTTAATATGACATCTCGGGCAAAATTCTCTGGCAGTTTTTGATAAATGCAGAGAAGGCGCTTAAAATCATCAAGTTCCTTCTTATCTGGCAGATTTCCAAAAAGCAATAAATAAACGACTTCCTCAAACCCAAAGCGTCCATCTCCCATGAAGCCTTTGGCCAGGTCAATGATGTCGTAGCCTCGGTAAATTAAACGACCAGGAACTGAAATCAATTCCCCTTCATCGATAATATAGGCGTGGACTTCGCCAATTTCTGTTAACCCAACGAGCACACCTCTGCCGTCAGCATCTCGAAGTCCTCGTTTCACTTCATATTTATGAAAAAGCTCGGTATCAATAGCACCCTTTTTTAAGGTAATGTTACTTAAATCATCAAGTAATTTTTCTTCAAAATTTTTCGATTGGCAATCTTCCATATTACATTCAGCTCCTTCAGATGTTGCTTAAATTGCAGAGCATGGACAAAGAGTTTACTAACCCGATAAGATGTCCGAATGCCTGCCGCAAGCTTTCCGGGTGTTTCCAAAACTGATACCCCTAAACTAATTTAATTGTACCTTATAATACTACCAATGAGATAAAATGTCCATGTAAGTATTATCACTTATACTCGATGGACTTGCTTTTCTCGAATCAATTATATCAGGAAGACCGGTAAAAAGGGATAAGTTAATTATTTGCTGAACATCTACACACTTCACTCTCGTTGATATATAATTATATAAAGTACTTTACATTGTCGAGGTGAGAGTCAATGAAAGATATTTTTGAGGAAATGGCTGAAGAGAAAATTCGGGCGGCAATTAGAAACGGAGAATTCAAGGATCTGCCTGGCGCAGGTAAACCTCTTTACATTGAAAACTTTTATTTCTTACCCCCGGAATTTAAATTTGCCTACACTGTTTTGAGAAACGCAGGCTTTCTAAATCTCGCCACTGAAAAGGCCCCCGTTCCCTCGAGCAATATTAGCAAAAAATTGCAGTACGTCAATCCTTTTTATAATTCAGATGAAATTCTGGAAAAGTCCTCGGACTCCTTTGCAAATGATGAGATAAACTCCTCAAAAATGATACCTTCCAACCCTACGGAGAATAATGCAAGGGCTCTCAATTTTAGTGTTATGAGAGATTGTAAGCGAAGATTATTATGATAAATGAAGACCGGTGAGCCATTGCTTTAACGAAAGTTAATGTACGATTACTAACCGGAAAAATCACATATGCAATGGGAAATAAGCCAGGCTATTTCTCCGCTCATTATAAGCAGCAAGCATAAGCAAACAACCCGTTCGGATTGTTTGCTTATGCTTATGTTATCTCTTACCGAACTGCCCGGCTGAATAATATATTTCACGCATATCTCACGCATCTCCGCCGGGGCGAACTTGTCTGCTCCACGTCTCATCCTTCAGCCACACATTTAAAAGATCGTAAACTTTATTCCTATAAGTGATATAGGTCTCCTTATCATTGGCGGCGATTTGGAGCAGCGCATGCTTCGCTTCTTTAATGGTTTTATCCAGGTCTTCACAGAGGAAGGCGATATGGTTGGCCTTGACCTTGAGCGACGTATTAATGAAGTTCGTTTTCATCCTCTCGTAGCCCTCGTATTTAAATGGCGATTATTACAAGCAAGGTGTGAATAATGGATATAAATTTGCATAGTTTTAGCAGGGATTTTACTGCTGATATAGAATATATGTTCTATATAAATAAACGTATTTAATGAAATGAGGAAAATTTATGACCTGTCTTACTTCAATTGAAATTTGTGCTGGCGGCGGTGGGCAGGCACTGGGTCTTGAGCAGGCTGGCTTTAATCATCTCGCACTTGTTGAGTTAGACCACTACGCATGTATAACTCTAAAAGCTAATCGACCATCATGGAATGTGCTAGAAATGGATTTAAAAAACTTCTCAGCAAAAGATTATCAAGGAATTGACTTATTGGCTGGTGGTGTGCCTTGCCCGCCATTTTCTATTGCAGGAAAACAATTAGGGAAAGATGATGAACGTAATCTTTTCCCAGAAGTTATTAGAATAATTAATGAATGTCAGCCAAATGCTGCAATGATAGAGAATGTCAGGGGATTACTGAAACCTACTTTTGATGATTACAGGAGTTTTATTACAAAGGAAATTGAAGTTCTAAACTATAGCTGCTCGTGGAAATTACTGCAAGCTTCTGATTTTGGAGTTTCTCAAAATCGTGCAAGGACAGTTCTTGTTGCGATTAAGAAAGATTTTGCAAAATATTTCTCATGGCCGTCTATAACTAAAAGCCACACCCCATCTGTAGGTGAGGCTCTTTATAATGAAATGGCTAGATATGGTTGGAAAAATGTAGATGCGTGGAAAGATAAAGCAAATAATATTGCCCCAACTATTGTGGGAGGGTCAAAAAAACATGGAGGGCCTGATTTAGGTCCAACAAGGGCTAGAAATGCTTGGGCAAATCTTGGTGTTGATGGCTGTTTGATAGCAACAGAACCTCCTTCAGAGGATTTTATAGGGATGCCTTATTTGACTGTAAAAATGGCTGCAATATTGCAAGGGTTCCCCGTTGAATGGGAGTTTGCTGGCAGAAAAACCCCAGCTTATCGGCAAGTGGGGAATGCTTTCCCTCCACCAGTGGCCAAAGCGGTTGGCATGGCTATTGCAAAAGCAATAAAGGATAAGAAAAAAGAGGATGCTGAGAGAGGTGTAGCTTAATGGTTGCAGGGAATGGAGCGAGGCGAAAGCTCAGAGAGTTCTTTTATAATAATGTTGGTGTAGTCTTGGATTCCGAAACACTAAGAAGTGTAGCTGGTGTTAGCGAATGGGCGAGGCGGGTAAGGGAACTACGCAACGAGGAAGGCTTGAATGTTTTAACTCATAATGACAGAAGTGATTTAAAGCCTGGCCAATATATTCTTATTGATACTAAACCCATTCCGCATTTTGAGCGGAGTATATCTAAGGAAACTAGGGCATATGTACTTGACCGAAATGGATTTACATGTCAAATGTGTGGTTCAGTCGCCGGGGAACCTCATCCATATGATGCGGGGAGAAAAACGAGGTTACATATTGGTCATATAATTGATAAGTCATTGGGTGGTACTGATGACCCAGCTAACTTAAGGGCTATTTGTTCTATTTGTAATGAAGGCGCATCGAATATTACGCTTGATCGACCGATTGCAGACAAACTATTAGTACAAATACGGCGTGCGCCGAGCGCTGAGCAACTGAAAGTGCTAGAATGGTTAATTAAGAAATTTTCAAATCAAGCAAAGGAAATAATTGACAGGTAATGCCAGCGTTTTCGCTGGTTTTTTATCATAAAGTATCCTATAAAACTTAAATATCTATTGGGACTTTTTAGAACATGGGCTCCGGCGTTCACCCAGTCATAGTGAATATACCGGACATTGCCATCAAGGTATTCCCGTCCGGAACACGGAAAAAGAGGATCCCCCTTGAATTAATAGCAATTTAGAATAACAACCGCTCAGCCAAAGCATCGAGTTGCTTAGCAATCTGAGAAAACGGCGAATTTAAATCCAACGTTTTGACACTGATCCGGTTCCCGCCAATCACATAATCATGATCCGGCACAATTTCTTCATCCGTCTTGGCGTAAAGCAGAACACCGCTTACCTTACCGGAATGATTGGTATCCTTATTCTTGACATATGTATAAATCTGATACATGTTATGCGAATGCAGTGTTTGTCCGTCGCCGAAACGGTTTTGCTGCATCGTATGTTCATAATACTTGGTGTCAATGATCACGGTTTTATCCTGATACTGCAGCGTGATGTCCGATTGCATTCTTGGCAGGAATTCGCCTGTCCCGTCAGCGATGTCCCAATCGATCTGGGAAGCAGAAGCCTTCAATTCAGGATAATGTTTGCGGTAATATTCCAAGACGAATTTTTCGTAAAGGCGGTGCATGCGCTGATCATCAATATAACGCGCCATTTTGCGGGAACCTTCCTGTTCGTTGAGCAGCATCCCCTGGATCACCAAATAACAAATATAGATCAGCATTTTGTAAGTCACGTTATTACGGTTATAGGTAAGGCCCGACCACCTGATCCTGCGAGGGACAACTACATCCACATTGGGAAAAAAGAGCATCACTTTTTTCTTGACATTCGCACCGCCATCCCGAGTTAAGAATTTTCTGTTTGGGTCATCAAGATTTAAATAAGAAAACGGTCGGATCCAGTAGAGACCTACTGTCAGATTCCACTTTACGCCGAGTTGTTTTCTTACAGCGTCATAACAAACAATAAACTTGTCTTTTGATACTTTCGAGGAATTGTCCGCGTAGTTGATTCCGGCTTCAAACATTTTCCAAAGGTTAGGAATATCCTCCGGTTTACGATCGGCTTTATAGCCAAAAAACCAAGCTTTCATATTATTTAAGACAGGGATGCCTTCAAATTCTGTCGGTACCGCGGACGTAACGCCAAGTTTTTCACCGAGACTTTCCATAATCGCGATACGGTTTTTATTAGTAATACCTTTATTAAAGCAGCCGAATATGGTAAACGGACAAATGTCATCAAAAAGCTGACCATGGTCCATAAAAGGGTAGTGCATTTCCAAGTGATCATAGACGGATTTGATCAGCTGAAGAAGCTCCGGACGTTTATCTTTGTATAGAAGCAGCTTATCGGCAAACTCCATATAAAAAGAAGTCCAGGAGAAGGATTGGAGCGGTTGGTTATTGACGTCCAATGGTTTGCACCCTCCTTGGCTTTTGTTTTAACAATGACACTAATTAACTAAAAATATTACTTTCGTTACTACTACTCCAAATAACGCTTCGAATTCGTTTTACATTTTCGTTGAGTCGGTTTTGTTCAGCGGTTAGCCGTATTCTTCAGCAAGAGTTTGATTTTTATTTTCGTTTTGGCCTGAACGCTTTCCTGGATGGCCCAATCCACATTGATGTTGTTCTTGATGGACTGGGTCAGGTCTTTAGTAATTGTCTCCGGAATTCATCACCCATGACTTCCCTTACCGACTTTTTTTCGGCCAAGGCGTCATAAAAGGCCAGCTTATCCGGGGTAAGGCCCATCTTTTATAAATCCTCCACCAATTACCTTTAGCTTTGATTTAAATTGTTGCAATCTCTATATCATAAACATGCCGCCAGCCCAATTCATCTTGGATATATTTTAGAAGATCTTTTCGATAAGCTTGCAATTGCAACCAATTAATTGGGTTACCCTCATGTAACTGAATAAGCCATTTTGAATAGTACCTACCACTACTACGTTGGTTATATCGAATACTACAAACTGCATTGGCTCTATAGAAAAAATTTATAATCCTTGTAACAGAACACTCTACACTTTCTGATGAGTTTGACCGTATTAATTTAAATGACATTGGTTCAACTACTTGGGTTTTATTATTCAGAAAACTTATTAATTGGACTCCTTTTTCCATATTGCATGTCTTACAAAGAATTTGTAAATTTTCTAGAGTAGTTTGTCCACCCATCTTAACCGGAACAATATGATCAATTTCAAGTTTTATACCTTTTCCCAGTTCTCTACCACAGCAACGGCACTTCTTATTATCACGGCTTAAAAGTGCCAGCCTATAGTCTTCTGTACTTCGCCTATTATCTTCAATTATTTCTTCTTCTGATATGGGTTCCGGTTCAGAATTACAATATTTACGCCATTCCGCATCGTTGTAAGCTTGAATAAACATTTCTAGCTTTTTATATAGCTTACTCCATAATAGTCTACTATCTTCATAATCTGACCTTAGTTGGGCCATGCGTTGGGGAGAATTTAACATCGCATGCTTTTCAGGTAAGCGGTCAATATCATACTGATCTCGAATTTCAAATGGTATAAACTCTGGAATTGTTCCATTTTGAGCAATGTGACGAGTAATATTAATAATTGACCTCTTTAGGTTGCCGTCAACGTCATCTTCTTCAAAATTAAAAATATTATTTATTTGCGGAATAATGTCTCCTATAATTTTCTCCGATGATATTCTTTCGCTTGCAAAGAATTCAGGAAGATCATATTCAATAAGAAAATCCATCAGCCGTTTGAAAGAACCATTATTAGTCTCATAAACCATATTCGAATCGCTTGCGGTTAACATTTCTTCGCCGTCGTCATTCTCTATTGATACAACATATTCTGTTTCGTACCAGCCAATGGGCATATAGTACTTACATGGAAGATTCTCTTTGCCAATAAATTCAATGTCTTTGCAAGCTCTTTTAACTAACAAAATAGATACCCATTCTAACGGAGGAACCCCTCGTTTAACTTTGGGAACATCTTCACTATCACCAGTAGTGTCTGAAATATTTGCGAAAGGTAAAAGACGCTTCCAGTTATCTACAAACAAGACTATATTAGCAGTATCCTTGTCCTCACCACCGCCTGCCTTTTTACCCCTCAATGCTCTTCCAATCATTTGAGTAAAAAGGATCCCGCTCGTTGTATTTCTAGTTATCATTACAGTCTTTATATCCGGAACATCTACACCCTCTGTGAGCATTTTAACATTTACTAAAACATCAAGATTACCCGCACGAAATTCCTTTAGTGCTAATTCGTTCTGCTTATTATCCCTTCTACCTACTCCGTCGATAGAAGGGACTTTCTTTCCAGAAGACATTGAATAAACGCAATCGGCTCTAACACCATTTTCCCGAAGTTTCTCAACTATGTATTCGCACTGTACCCATCTATCTGCAAATATAAGGGTCTTTCCATACTCCATTTTATTATTGATGTAGTCGCTCACAATATAATTATTTCTTGCCGAATCATTTGCTAAAATTTCTATAATATTTTCCGGCAAATCTTTATGTTGGGTTACTATTCTATCATAAAGTTTATCGTCAACATCCATGTCCCTACCAGTTGGTTTATTAATGTACTTTGGCCTTGCAAGAACATTATTTTTATAGAGGTCGTTAATATCAGCTTGATAACAAATTCCTCTGTCAAAGATTTTATCTAACCAACCGCGTATTCTTTGATCATTATGTGTGGGTGTAGCAGTAAGACCAAGAATATATATATTATCTATGATTTTTCTAATCTCGGTTAGCAAAGTCCTGCAACCATAAGCCGGAGCATGGTGAGCCTCATCTAGAACTACAAATAGTTCACTCTCAGCACAATTTTCAATCCATTGACGAAGCTTAAAAGTTTGTCTTTCCCCTTTAAATCCTGTTGTTTCATTTAATGCATCGGAAATAGCAGTTTGAGTGGTTACTATGACTATATCATCACTTAGCTCTATACTTCCTGAATTTGCATGAGAAGTATTCGAAGAAACTGTTCTGATATTCAGTGTCTTTCTGGTATGCAATATGTTAGAAGATTCTTGAATAAAACTCTTAGTCGCTTGATCAAGCAAGTAGGATGATTGAGCCAACCATAAAACTTTAATATTATGATGAAGTATTAATCGACATATCCAATTCGTTGCAGTAAACGTTTTTCCCCCAGCAGTTGGCAAAACAAGCAACGAGCCCTTATATCCACTCACTCGTACAGGAAAGGTTTTATTGAGTGCATCAAAAGCTTCCATTTGATGAGCAAAAGGTGTTCTCTTATGTCCATTATTATTGTTTCCCAGATCTAATTTAATAAAACCGTTCATTATTTCCTCCAAAATTTTCCTTTAAATTTTAGAATCCAAAATCCAATTGAATTACTTAACACAAGGAAGCTTTATCCTGTTTCAGCAATAACTACTCCGTCTTTTGATATTACATCGTAGCCAGGATATATCCCAAAATAGAGAATATATGTGGTACATATTCTGAGTGCATCTTAATTAGATATTCAGTAGCCATAAGTGACGCTAGATATGTAAAAGTTTGATTTTGACTGCTTAATCAAGTATGAAGATCGATTTTCCGAAGGATCATTCCCAAATTCAAGGAACCGTATTTCATGGAAAAGATTAATTCCCTTTTGACGTTCAAGTAAATCTTTCAGTTTATTAGTTGTACGTTCTGTAGATTCCATTATTCCTAGTTTAAAATATCTAATTCTTGAGTATTTTCGATTAGTATTTGTTTGTTCCATTTTTTTCCTCCAGAATTTCCTCTGTAATTGATTGGCATCTTATTTTGCAATATAAATCGCGACGCTGTTCCTCTGATGAAGGATTACATGGAATCCGGCTCACAGTTCGGGCACAAGCCTAAAATATTAAACGGGCGATTGCCCCACCAGCTTCCTTCCCTTAGTTCTCGAGGTCAGCTAACTCCTGAAGTATGTCACCATAAAGAGTAGTTGAATTTTCATCTAATAATCGTCGGCATCGATTAATAGATTTCACAGGATAGAGCATGGCGTTAAAGGTCTCCTTGTCCGAAAAAACAGCTTGATTGAGAATATTCATTTGATTAAACAAGTCTTGATCTTGAAGATTGAGTGGGGTTGCCGAGAGCATCAACATCATATCTGTTAGAGCGCTCAGTATTGTACCTAGCTCGTAACTATCGGTTGTGGCATTACGCAGGTGGTGCGCTTCATCGATAATGACCAAAGACCAGAGCGGCATCTCGCGCGAAGAGTTAAGTTCCCGTAAAACACTCAGATAGTTTTTGTGTCGTAGGAGTTCAAAGCTTGCTACAGCCCATATTGCATCTTCTGGCAGGTAACCGCTTGAAGGCACTGTATGAAGAGCATTATTTAAGGAGTTACTGTTAAGCAAGTGAAAAGAAAGTTGAAAACGCTGTTTCAATTCTTTCACCCATTTTGGTCCTAAAGCATTAGGACAAACAACAAGAATTGGGGTACGTCGGTCTAGTCGACCACGGGCAATTAATTCTGTAATGATTATGCCTGTTTCGATCGTTTTGCCAACACCAACCTCATCAGCAATAAACAAGCGCTGTTCTGAACCAGCATTTAAAAACTTACTCAAAGGTTTAAACTGATACGGATTAAAAATAGTACGGCTAGCCAAATAACTATAGAAACTTCCTTCTAAAGGTCTTTTCAATCTAAACCATGTCTGAAACAAGTGGTAGTCTTGGGAATTCCCAAAATCACCAAAAACGAGATTATCTAAAATCTCTTGTTCCTTGTCAATGGAGGGCTCTAGGTACTTTTCCTGATAGGCTCCGATCTTTCCATCCACAGTAACCCGATAGCCAATATTATCAGATCGAATCAAGACCTCATTGATTGTACCTATCTTGCCACTACTTATAATACGCACATTATCTCCCCTGTTAAAACGCGCTTCTATCACTTTAGCAGCCCCCCACTTTATTGCGGTTATATCTGCATCCTTCTCAATCATTCACTGTTCTTGGCCCTATGTAAATCTCATATCTCCTGTTCCAACAATTGCCCATTCTCCTTTAACCAGGCCTTTGCCTTATCCATTGTCGGGGCTTGGGTACGGACGATGTTCCAGAAAGCGGGCGTATGGTTAGCCTCGATGAGATGAGCGAGTTCGTGGACTAAAACGTAGTCAATCACGAACATCGGTGCCTTAATCAAACGCCAACTAAAATTGACGTTATCTTTCATGGTGCAGGAACCCCAGCGGTAGCGGTTGTCAACGATCTTAACTTCGGCGACATTGACACCAAGTTGGCGGGCATGTTGCTTTACCCGTGGGATAATCTTTTCTTTAGCCTTGCCAATATACCATTCCCGCAAGGCTTTGGCCTGTTTCGACGTCTGCATATCCGGAATAAAGAAACGCTGCGTAAACTGAATCTCCTTCAAACCCGTCTTGACGACCTCGATGCGGTATTGTCGTCCTAAATAAAGTGTAGATTCACCGCTGACGAGTTCCTTCCCCGGTGCATGGGGCGAGTCATATTTCTGAGGATGTCCTATTTTTTCGTAAATCCATTGATGCTTTGACGCCACTACCTGATCTATTTTTTCATCAGATGTACCTTCCGGTGCATGCACGACGACGCTTCGATCACGTTCGACGGTGATAGTCAGCTTACGACGCTTAGATGATCTTTGAATTGTATATTTAAGTTCCATCGTAATCACTCCGCGTATAGAATAACGTCATTGTTCTTTTCGGCGATTTCCATAATTCTGCTAAAAATATGTTCCCGATTCGCTATTATCCCAGGAAGTTTGGAGAACTCCGCTGAAAGAAGAATTTTCTGCAGTTCCGACCTTAGCTTGTTTCGAGCAGGAATACTATCCCAGAATCCTACCAGTCGCAATTCACGCCCCACAACCAAGTATATCTTCTGAGTCAGGTCCACCAGCTGGCTGATCTTATCATCATGGCTTATGCTAAATTTAGCCCGCCCTTCTGCAACCCCAAATTCCCCTTTCTTCCCTTCGTCCTCTCCAAATATCTCCCGCTTAAACATGCGGAAAAAGGGCATTTGTTTCTTCCGATGCAGACCGTAGTTTTCTTCCTTACTGGTATTCTTAATACGCTCTCGCAGTTTTTCCAGCTCTTCGAAGATCTTATTCCAATTATCGCGAAATTGCGCAAAAATTTCTGCCAAGGCAGCGGCAAAAGAGGCCTGTAGGTCTGGATCATCATCCAGTTCAACCTCAAGATGATGGCGAATTGCGTGCTCAACTTCCGCAGCTTTGGTTTTGATGCGCTTATGTTTAGCCACCTGTTTTTCAAATTTTTCGTCGAGGATAGAAATCGGTTCTATCTTCAGCTCAATCCCCTTTGACTCTAAGTATATATCGGTAATGCTGCGCAGCTTTTCCGGAATCCCCTTCATGCTCAGACGGTTGTCGCGAAAATGTTTTCCAGCCAAAACATTGATCTCGTTAAGAGCTTGGTAGTCAGCTACATAATCGAGAGCTTTTCGGGAGGGTAGAAGCAGGTTCATACAACGGGTGAACTTCTTGAATGCCAAGATGAAATCGAATCGCAGATCTTCATCATAAAAGAGATCAAAGAACGCATCGTGATCCGTTAGATCTGTCAGGCCGTGCTTCTTGAGCAGCTCCATGACATCAGCATGGCTGGCGATGAGTTCACGCAGCTCTTCTTCAGGGAAACTAAGGGAATCCGTTACTTCCTTCTGTTCCCGTTCATCGTAATTATCTAAGGCTTTTTTTAGATGATGACCAATCCCAACATAGTCAACCACGAAGCCCTTGTCTTTATTTACGCCACCCACACGATTGACTCGGGCGATAGCTTGCAAAAGATTATGTGCTTTGATTACCTTGTCCAGATACATGACCTGTTCCACTGGAGCGTCAAATCCGGTCAGAAGCATATCTGTGACAATAAGGATACCGGTATCGCCGGCAACACCATCTTCTTCACTGTCAAAACCCAATTTAAAGCTCGAAATGCTGGTTTCGTGCTTTGATTTAACGGTATAGAGTTTAAGATGCTGCTTATCATTTTGACGCGCAGAAATAATCACATCCGTCTTTAGCTTCTTAAGTCGATCCAGGTTAAGTCTCCCCGGTTTAGCTTGTTCAAGTTCAGCTATTGCAGACGACAAAGCTTCATCAATGTGTTTCTTGTAGCACACTGCCGCTTCGCGGGAGGTTGCTACCACCTGGGCTTTATAGCCATTGGGGAAAACATGATCCAGGTAATGTTTCACCATATCCTTGGCCTTGGCAGCGATGGTGGGCTCAGCTTCCAAATAGGCATCACGAGAACCATAACCGAGAATTTCCAGGCGTTCTTGAAGGTTAAAATCGCTGAATACATCTGCGAAAGCTATATCCATCCCCAACTGATCGTTTACTTCGGCATTATGGGTACGCCCTTCATAAACGATTTCCAGGGTTACCCCGTCTTCAATGGACTGGCGCATCGTATACTTATCAATATACTCACCAAAGACCCGTTCAGTTTTATCAATGGGGGTACCAGTATAGCCAATTCGAGCTGCATTTGGTATACCTTTATCCAGGTTTGCCCCGAGCATTGCATATTGAGAGCGGTGAGCCTCATCCGTCATAACCAGGATATAGGGACTCGTGTTTAGTTGCGGAAAAATCTCCGTTAGATCGGCATCGCGAAACTTATGGATCATCGCCATAACAAGATCTGAGGAGTCCGAGCGCAAGAGCTCTTTAAGTTTTTTTATGCTAACCGCGACCTTGACGGTAAACCCTATGCTCTGGCTGGTCTCGGTTAACTGATCTTCCAACTGGGTACGGTCGGTAACAAAGATTACCTTCCAGTGGGACAGTTGGGCGTGGCGGTACATTTCGCGCACCATAAACATCATGGTTAGTGATTTACCGGAACCTTGGGTGTGCCAGATAATCCCGCTCCGTTCACGTGGATTTTGGCCTTCCAAGAGGCGTTTTACTGCTAGCTTAACCGCGCGGAACTGTTGGTAGCGGCCAACGATTTTGATGGTCTCTCCTTTGTCGTTGGTACTAAACAGGGTAAAGGTACGGATCAGATCCAGAAGATTGTCAGGGTCCAACATCCCGGCAATTAGGCGCTGCTGGTCATTAGGCCCGCTTGCTCCATGTTCCAGATCATTCACGGTACGAGGATATGGATCCGCCCAACGGTAGAAATATTTTTCACTATGCGTGGTAATCGTGCCGAATTTCGCCTCGTTGCGGCAGGTAACGATAAGAACTTGGTTATAGTAAAATAGCGGCCCACTGCCTTCTCCTTTATCTCCGCGCTGTTCACTGTATCGGAGTAGCTGATCAATAGCTTCCGGGAGGGCATCTTTGACCTTGGGAGATTTGCACTCGACTACCACTATAGGCAGGCCATTTAAGAACAGTACGATGTCCGGTATAATATGGTGCTCCGTGCCCAGGATACGCACCTTGAATTGGCAGACGGCGATAAAGCTATTATTATCCCGATGCGTGAAGTCAACAAAACGCACAGTTGGACTCTTCTCACCAGTCTGGCGATTCTCGCTGACACTGGTATTCTCCAGCAGCAGGTTGAAGATATGCTGATTATTTCCAATCAGTCCCGTACCAGGGAAACCGGCGGTTAGCTGCTTGATGACTTCTTCTATCTGATCGTCTGCCAGCCAGGGGTTGATAACCTTGAGTTGTTCACGCAGGATAGGCAGCATTACGACCTCTGTAAAGCTCTGGCGATAACTATCCTTTGGGTGCTGCTTGGAATCAAGGTCAAGGATATCCCACCCCAAACCTGCGAGTTGATCAAGGAAAGGTTTCTCCACGTGATTGCGCTCATCAATTTTAATGTGTGGGGGTGTTTTATCCTGATTCATCCGTTTATCACCCCTTCATCAAGCAGTGGTGTGACGCGTTTTATACCTGTGAGCAGGTCTTGCATGAGGGCGGTTTTGAGAATTTTTAACTTATTATGTTTTGAATTCTCACTTTCTACCTTTTCTTTATGGGAATTTAGAACACTTGAAATACGTTCTTGTTCGTCTTTACTAGGGAATCTCAATAAAACTTTTCTAAAAACAGATTGTTTCACACCAACAACTGTTGAACCACTTGTTAATAGCTCTATCCTATCTCTAGAATTTTCCCAATGAAGAACCCAGTATAAGTAGTCACTTGATAGTTCATTTGAATTTACTAATAAAGTCAATAACCTTTGTGCTAAAGCAATTCTGTATTCTGGTACTTTAGCAACATTCCCCATAGGTGCTTCTGTAGTGAATAATATATCCCCATAATGTGGAATCCCTCGAGTCATCCAATCGTCATAAGCCCCTTCTTCAATAAATTCTTGAGGATATATATTTAAATATCCGTCTCTTACATTCTTAGCAGTAATCAAAGGAACTCCAGAATCTACTTTTTTAGGAGTTCTACCTCTATAATCAATTATCTCATCAAGTTTTTTTTCAATCTCAGCAACCTCCCACTCCATCGGAATCCTTCCAAGAAGGGAGTCTTTGAATTGATGAGTCTGTTCGGAACGGATGTTGCCGTGTTCATCAATGCCGCGGGTAAGGAGGTCCTGCATCAGGCCGGTCTTGATTCGTTGTCGCTTGGCAATCAACGCCTCCGTCTCTGCAATCGCTCGGTCCACCGTTGAGAGGATCTCGGCGATTTTGGTTTGTTCGGGCTTAGAAGTTGGTAGAAGCAATCCAACTCTTGATACAATACCCGTATTCAAATTTCCTTGTGTTCCAGTTTGTCGACTGTTAGAGAGTATTTCCTCTTTGCTTGAAAGGTAGTAATAGAGATATTCACGATCCACATCTTTAATTAGTTCATCAAACCATACAAAACCATCGTGTATACAAACAGGGAAAGTCGTGATGATTGGACGCCCGATTGTAGCACAAATGCTAAGTATAACTTCTCCAGGGTTAATCTCAACGCTTTTTTTTACGCCTAAAGCAGATAAATAATCTCGTGTTTTAAATAAGTATTTATTCGACGATGTTACATCTGAGATACGCACCCATCCAATATCATTCCCCCACCACTTTGGATCTTGGATCGGACGTGGAGATGCTCCGCGTTTAACTAAACAGCAATCACCAATCCGTAAAAACTTCCATCCTTCGGGTATTTGATTTGCTGATTTCATTTCAAATACCCCAGCCCTTTCAGAAACCCATCCAGCGTCTTAAGAGTCTGAGTTCGTTCACCTTCTAATTCACGACTGGAAATAGCATATTTATCCCAGAATCTTTCTACTATTTGAATCAAACCTCGCTTCTCCGCATTAAGATAACGGTTCAATTCCTGATTTATAATGTCGTACAGTTTACCCAAGATCAGTTCTTGCGCTCGTTCTTCTGTCAATTGCCCTCTAATTGCACCTAGAATGGTATCGGTTTTGGCTATCCGCGCTTCGAGTGCAGCTTTGTCCTTATTGAGTGCAGTGATCCTCTTTTTATCGTCTTTATTGGCCGGATTTAGACCCTCAAGTTGAGCATCCACCTGACGGATCAGCTCCAAGTTTTCAGCCTTAAATTCCTCGCCACCCAAACGTTTCAACTGGAGTTTAAGCTCCAGTTCATCGGTTTTAATTTTCAAAGCAGCCTTACTGGCCTTAATACGGATCTCAATGGCAGTAATGGCCTTTTCTTGTGTTTGCAGGGTATTCAGTTCCTTACGTGCAGATTCTCCGGTGCTCCCTTTAAGATCGTCGCTCATTTCCTTCAGAGCTTTTTTAATTACAGTAGCAGAAACTGTTTCCCCTTCTTCGGGCTCGTAGGCCGCTATTTCTTGAGCAGTTTCCACTGCTTCAGATAGTACGCTTTGTGCCTCGCTAATCTGGGCTTCTAAGGTTTCAATTGCATCCGCTTCAACCTGAAAGAATGCAACAATCAGATAATAGTCCAGAATCAGGCTGTGATGCCAGCCGGTAGAGATGATAGTCTTGAGATCGTAACGGATCTGCTGCCACCAGTTCACAAACACTCCAGCACTCTTGTATTCATCAAGTACCTGTAAAGGGATCAACTTCTCCTTGATTGTATTTAATAATTCATGGCGTACCTCAGGCATCTTTATACCATCTCGTAAACCTGAAAATTTAACCCGCGCTACCTGCCACCAGGCTTCCAGCGCATCGTGGTGTGCTGCTAATGTCTGATGCAATGAGGAATTAGCTTCCAATACTATTTTGATGTCCTGCTTAGTCTTAATGTTCTCCACAAACGAAAGGTATCCCGACCGCTCCGACTGAAAAAGTGCCTGTATATCAATGTCAAATCGGGCAAAGTCATTAGCACGTTCAGCCACCTCGGCCTCGGGAATGCCACCAATCAAGTGAGCTTGTACATCCTCTGGCTCTGGATCTGGGGTGTTGTCCACATAGCGGCGGATATTCAAGTTATAATCATGGGTCTCTACGATCTCCTTTTTACTAACCAAGCGGCTGTATTTGGGAATCTCCCGTTTATGCGTGAACACAAAATCGATCTTCTCAATATCTTCAGGGCGCAACTTGTTCTGTGCCTTACCTTCAGCGTATTCTCGGTCGGCATTAATAAAGAGCACCTGATCTATCAAGGAATCCGGCTTACTCTTATTAGCCACAATTACGCAGGCAGGGATTCCTGTGCCATAAAATAGGCCAGGAGGCAGACTGATAATAGCCTCGATCACATCATCCTCAATGAAAATCTCACGGATTAGTTTTTCCTTGCCGCCACGGAAAAGCACACCGTGTGGCATGATCGTAGCCATATGACCGTTAGTATTAAGACTGGCCAGCATATGTTGGACAAACATAAGGTCGGCCTTCTTCCCAGTCTCAGGGCACCATTCGCGGAAGCGACTCGGGAATTTTAGATTCGAACGACTATAGTTCTGGGAAAAAGGGGGATTAGCTAGTACTCGATCAAATTTCTTGATTTGACCGTTTTCAAGGATTTGTGGATCTTCCAGAGTGTCCCCATTCTCAATCGTGAAGCGGGTGATATTATGAAGGATCATATTCATGTTGCAGATAGACCAAACGGTGCCGTTAGAGTCCTGTCCATAGAGCGCTAAATCATTCGGGTCCTGCCCCTGCTCTTCTACATACTGATGAGACTGAATGAGAAAACCGCCGGAACCTACCGTCGGATCATAAATTTCGTTACCCGCCTCCGGCTTTGTGATCTGCACAAGCAGACGCACGACCTCGAATGGTGTATAGAATTCGCCGCCTTTTTTTCCTGCGCTATCCGCGAAATATTTAATTAGATATTCATAGGCAGCACCCAGCAGGTCAGGGAACTCAAAGTTATCGTTGACCAGTAGAAATTGAGGCTGATTAAAATGATCAAGTAGGTCCTTCCACTTCTGGTCGGGAATCTTGGTCTTCCCTTTGATCGCGTTGAAATCAATATTGTTTTTAAGAACACCTGCCAAAGTGTCGTTTTCCTCCTCGACAGCTGCAATTGCTTTATTCAGCATGTTCCCTATATCGTGTTTTAGGTCCTTCAATGCGGGTACTGTTTCGCCATTTTCATCGGTCCAGGATTCATGCCAGCGGGCACGGATAGGGACAAAGAAAGTCTCGCCATAGGATGTTTTTTCTTTAAGCAGCTCATGGATAAGACCGGGCTGGTCTTTTAAATGAGCGAAATCTTTTGTCCGTAATTGTTCGCGTTTGCGGTCAAACTCATCAGATAAACGTTTTATGAACAGCAGGCCGAAGATGAATTCCTTAAATTCGGAGGCATCCATCTTACCCCTTAGGATATCGGCTGATTTAAATAGAAAGCCTTCGAGCTGGGAAAGGGTAATTTTCTGATTATTCAAGTTGTTATTCCTCCTGTACTATAATCTGTGGTTCCAGCATTATTTCGGCGCGTGACTAATTAGAAACATTAACAATTCTCATCTAATTAAACTCAGATTTTCTCTTTATAATAATCGAATGCCAAAGCTTCGGACATATTCTCTGGTAGTTCATTATAAGGCGTTTTGTTCAGTGGCAAATCCACTTCTTTTTCGTTGGTCGCCCATACAAACCCACCGCCCACGATATCTCATCACCGACGATCGCCAACGAACCACCGTCTGGATCCAGCACGGTTCCTGGCGAGGGGCTGAAGTCTCTTGAGTATACGTTCCACGAAACACAGCCGGAATTGACGATAGTGACTCGATCATTATAAGGCTTGCTATTACCCGAATATGGATAATGATCAGTTTACTGCGCGACAGGATTAGTCGGTAATAAACATAGCACTAAACCGCTGGCGCGGTGGTTCCCGTAATATTTTAATCATTTTTCCTGAACTGTTCTGCAAAGAGTCAGTTCATTTTTTATTGATCTCCTTTAAAATAAAGCTACTTTATTTAAAGGAGATGTTTATGCTGTGACAAAAGAAGAAGTTTTAGCCAAGCTAAAATTCGATGTGGAGCTTAGAGGGTTTAGTAAACATACCTAAGCTGAATACTATACCAAAGTTAAACTCTACCAGGATCACTTCGATAAACCTGCCACTGAGCTAGGAGTAGAAGATGTTAGACAGTTTCTTCATTATCTCACTACGGTTAAAAAGCTTGCTCATGAATCGGTAAATACCTACAACAGCGGCCTCCGCTTTTTGTATGGCGTAACTTTGAACGTTAATTTAAACACTAGGCAAATCCCTCGCCACCGCAAACCGCGCAAGCTCCCTGACATCCTTACCCAAGAGGAGATACAAGCCCTTTTTAACGCCTGCGACAACTTACGAGATAAATGCATTCTCATGACCCTCTATGGTGCGGGACTTCGCTTAAGTGAAGTGGCTTCTCTTAAAGTCTCCGATATCCATAGTGATAAAATGCAGTTGTTCATCCGTAACGCCAAAGGTAGCAAAGATCGTTATGCCCTGCTTTCTCAGGCTAATCTTGAGATTCTTAGAGCTTACTGGAAAGCTTACCGCCCCAAAGAGTGGCTTTTTTACAGCAGGAATCATACCGGCATCCACATGACTCCCAAAGCGGTACAAAATCTCTTTCATAAATATGTCAAGAAAGCTAAAATCACTAAAAACGTGACAGTCCATACTATGAGGCATAGTTTTGCTACTCATCTACTCGAATCCGGCACAAGTATTTACCATATCAAGCAACTGCTTGGTCACTCAAATATCAACACGACTTGCGTTTACTTGCATTTGGTTAAGATTGAATCTCTCAACGTAACAAGTCCCCTTGATCAGATGGCTGAATCGGACAAAGACAATGGCTGAGGTCCAAGATGTCTTCATAAAATACGGCAAAAACTATCGAACCAACCATAAGCTCACTATCACGCAACATAAGGCGATGTCTGCCATTCAAAAATGTAGAACGTCAGAGCTAGGCGGCCATAAGGAGGTTTGTGACAGTTGTGGGCATACCCGTGTTTCTTACAATTCATGCCGCAACAGGCACTGCCCTAAATGCCAAGCTCTGGCCAAAGAACGTTGGATTGAAAAGCAGAAAAGCAATCTGCTCGACATCGGATACTTCCATGTGGTATTCACGATCCCGGATACTCTCAATTTAATGGTCTACCAAAATCAAAAAGCTGTTTATACCCTTTTGTTTAAGGCCGTTGCTGAAACTCTCGCCGCATTAGCCTCTGACAAAAAATATCTCGGTGCAAAGATCGGCTTTACATCTGTTCTGCATACTTGGGGACAAAACCTCATGCACCATCCCCATCTTCACTGCATTGTACCAGGCGGCGGATTATCCTCCATCGGAAAATGGGTGAACAGCAGAAAGAAGTTCTTCATTCCGGTAAAAGTTCTCTCCCGGAAGTTCAGAGGTAAATTCCTGTATTACCTTAAACAGCTCTTCTACCAAAATAAGCTTGAATTCCACGGAAGTCAAACATATCTTTCCGACGATAAGGAATTCGAAAAGCTGCTCTCCTCTCTCTATGGTAAAGAGTGGATTGTTTACTGCAAACCGCCGTTTAAAAATGCTGCTTATGTTGTTGAATACCTGGGGCGATATACTCATAGAGTGGCTATATCCAATAATCGCATCGTTAGCATTAATAATGATACCGTTACCTTCAAATGGCGTGACTACAAGGATGACAATAAGCATAAGGTGATGAAGATTTCCGCCGATGAGTTTATCCGTAGATTTCTTATTCACATCCTGCCGAGTGGTTTTATGAAAATTAGACACTATGGTTTGCTAGGAAATCGTAACAAGACAACCAAACTAAAGCTTTGCAAAATGCTTACCCATACCCCTCTTTTAATCCAAGAAAAGTCCACTACACTTCAACTTATCCAGAAGCTAACCGGAATAGATTTATCTAAATGCCCTAACTGTGGTTTAGAAAAACCCAGACGGTTTATAAGCTTGGGCAAATCCCCTCCTATTACTAACAAAACTGTATGTGTTTAAAAAATGCCCTGTCATGGGGAGGGGGAAACTATATCTATTTTGGCATGATTTAACGCTGCTCTAATACATTTGAACCGAGTTTTCCTTAAGATCATATAAATTAGGCGGGAGATTAGATATTCAATCCCCATAGCGAGAGCACAAATCACCGCGGTTTCGTGCTATGTCAATTATCCAAAGTTAGGCAAACAGCTGCTCCATTAGAACCTGCTTCTAATTTACTCAAGCTCTGATTCGGGTTTGAGCTTTTTTTACGCCTAACTTCGGATAATTCGCTAGACACAATCCTCATCTCAAATGAATTCGTTATAAACTTCTATGCTTCTTTATGTTTATACCGTCCCCAACCTCTCCGCCACTTCCACATCCGCCAGCCAAAACTCTTACTGCTCTAACTCCTCTGCCCTCACCCACGAATAACCCGGTGAACCTTCTTTGCAGCTTTCCTTCGATAATCTGACAATCAGAGAAAGTAACATGTTTGACATAATCCGCTAAACCTAGAAAGGTATTAGATACCGCCCCTGCAGCATCGTTTTATACTCCCGCACGAACAACATGATCTTGCTGTTTTTTGGTGATGGTTATAACGCTAGCCCGTATCGGAATCTTTTGAGATTATGCTCTGGCTCTGCCAGCGGAACAACTGGTCGTTGATTGAATAATCTTGGTACATCGTAGTCGGAGAGTAGTCTTATCAGATTTCTGCCAAACTGTAACGTGGAACATTTGCAGCTTCCTTTTCTCCAAAGCCGGAATCATCCGGTCTGAACTCATTGTATTCTTAGCGATATTTTGAATGCTGGCACTTACTGCATAAGCATCCACTTTATGATTTTCTATTACGCTGATGGTCATAACAATAAATGTTGCCATTAAACCTCTGTTTATTGGATAAACAATATTGCTTCACCTTTTCAGAAACTGGTTTATTACAAATAACACAAACGTCATTTTCTGTTGTAACTTGTTGTATATCTGTAGCGGCAGCTTCTTGTCGAACTTCAGTAATGGGACTGTCTTTCTTAATTGACAACAGTGCCTTGGCCAAATGATTCCTATTCCACAATTCAACCTTGTTTGCTTTAGCCAATTCAATGGCCGCTTTTGAATAAAAACTATTAGTAATTACCATGGCCTCCGGACATCCATACTTACCCTTCGCGGCAACAGCCTCTTGTACCGCTTTTATACCAACTTTCTTCTTATACCTCTTGGCTTGAATTACTGTTTTTATTCCATCTTTAGAAGTTACAAAATCGGCGCCATAGTCACCGAAGTATTGTGTCCTCTCGACCCTATAACCAAGTTTCTCGAAAAGCGCTTCAAGATACTTTTCAAAGGTAAGACCATCCATTTGATCAATTTCATAAATACCTGATTTAACCAGCCGATTTTTGTTCCAAAGCAGATAGGCTAATTTGATAAGAGCTAAGATCCCTAAAAACAGCCACAATTGCCACATAGTGAAAAATCCTTTAACAAAAGCAAGAAGAATATCTTTTGTCTGAAATAGCGGCATTATTAATAATCCCCCCATTTAGGCATAGCTTAACCGCAAATACTCTTTGCCTTAAATCAATCCTTGCTCACAAAAAAACTAAGTATAAAAAGAATCTTCTCCAATTATTCATTATCTCACATTTAATGCGAGAATCGTGGCGAAACAGGTACCTGGAAATGTCGAAATTAGTCATTGCGTTTTGTTTTCCAGCCCCTAGACTCGCCATTTTCCCTGAATTGCCTAAAGATGAGGCGTTACAAAGTAAGCAAGCACAAGCATCCAACCCGTTCGGATTGTTTACTTGTGCCCTCAGGTGCCGCCCTTTGTTTATTTTTTAATATATTCCCTAATGTTCAAGAAACCGGATTTAATGGTGAAACAGCCTTAACCCCGAAAACGCCATAACCATAGCATATTCATTGCATGATGCGATTACAATATCATCTCTTACCGAACCGCCTGGCTGAACAATATATTATATTCAATTGTTTCTACAGCAGCCAACCATAATCCTGCCGACAATCCACCACAGCGGTGACGTGGACAATACCGTCCTGAAGTTCATAGATTGCCAGATAGTGCTTCTCAAAAAGGAGTTTCCGATATTTTTGAAATTGGATAGCATCATGCTCCAGCCATGGGTTCCGCTCTGGCATGCCGGCAAGGCTATTCGTCATCTCCACAAAGGTCTCAATCAGCCTGTTTGCGGCCGACGTGCTTACATTAGCCAGAAAGCGTGCGTGTGTTATAAGCATTTCTCGAGCAGTTTCCGTGACTACGACCGTGTACGTATATGGTTTATTTCTTTCGGTCATTGGCAGCCTCCGCGACAGCCTGACGCATGGCTGCTACTGTTTCGTCTACGGAATAGGCGCGGCCTTTGAGAATGTCCAGTTCCGACTGCATCAGCTTTTCCTTGAGCTTGAGGAGGCTCTCACGCCGGGCAAATGATTCCACATCCATTACTACGAGATCACCCTCGCCATTTTTGGTGAGATATACTGGCTCTCCCGTTTGCCTGCACAATTCAGATATCTGGTTGTAGTTTTTACGGATGGCTGCGGAAGGTTTAATGTTCATCATACGGATCACCTCAAATGGTACTCTTAAAATATACTAATTACATGCTTATTATACTACCAATGAGATAAAATGTCCACGCAACTGTTCCCGTCCTTCTTGCGGGACTTAATTATGGCCTATCTAAATCGAAAGCGCTACCGATTTGAATAGATCCACAAATAGTGACAATATTTTAACGTTAAAATATTGTCACTATTTGATATTCCTTTAAGGCATACTTATTCTGAGGTGATTTCTGTGTACGAGAGAATCCGCAATATGCGGGAAGATAGAGATATGACCCAATCCCAAATGGCAGAGTATCTGAAAATTCATCAAACAACCTACTCTGACTATGAGATTGGTAAACTAAATATCCCGCTGCCGGTTCTGGACAAAATAGCCGACCTGTTTGAGACCAGCATCGATTATTTGGTAAACCGCACGGATGTAGAGAAACCCTATCCTCGCAAGAAATAGGTTAAATATAGTAAAAACCGTCAAGACCCGCAGAGTATTCGCCTCAGTCTTGACGGTTTTAATATTGACAACAATTACCATAAGGCTTATAATGAATCATTAAGTTGCCGCATTGAAAAAACGAATGAGGTGCTTTTGTAAATGGCCGGAATGGACATCCTCACGAATAAATTTCATAACATAATTAAATACGTTCAGAGCCGTGAGCAAGATGCGGAGAGTAATTCAGCAGCACTACTGATCAAAACGGCGGAGCTTTCTGCGCTCAAGATTTACTATCGGGATATTGCGGCGCTGATTGCGGCTGGCCATCTGGAAAAGGTCAAGCAGGGGTATTACAGAGTCGTTGTCTTAAAAGAGAGTTCCGGGCCGTCAGAAGCCTCAGTCATTGCCTCCCTCTATCCGGACGGTGTACTGTGCATGTATACGGCTCTGTTTTATTATGGCTATAGTGACCGCACCCCGCTAAGCTGGGATATTGCGATTGATAGGGATACTTCAAAGGCCAGATTCAAAATCGACTACCCTTATGTGCAACCGTATTATATGGAGCCGGTGCATTTGTCGTACGGCATTTCGGCCGCGGAATTTGAGGACTGCCAGATGCGAATTTTTGACCGTGACCGCCTGATCTGCGAATGTATTAAAAACGAGAACAAAATGGATCGGGAGAGCTACAACAAGGCGATTCAGGGATACGTCGCAGATTCAAAGAAGTCCATCACCAATCTGCTTTCGTATGCAAAAAAGCGGAACATCGCCGTGAGAGTGAAAGATAGGATCGGGGTGTGGCTGTAATGGAAGATAGAAGCGCATCCGTCCTTGCCAAACTGAAAAATAAAGCTAAGACGTCTGGAAAGCCGCTGCAGATACATATGCAGCTGTTCTGCCAGGAGGAGTTCCTGCGCAGACTGTCCCTGTCGGAATATGCGGATAACCTGATTCTGAAAGGCGGTCTGTTCATTTATACACTGACGAACTTCGAAAGCCGCGCCACAATTGATATAGATTTTCTCCTGCGCCAACTTCCGGGAACGGTGGACGAAATCGAACCTATCATTAAGACAATTCTAGCTGTCGATACCGGCAATGATTTTATTACCTTTGAGTCAAAAGGGTTCGCTTCAATTGCCTTGGAGCGGAAATATAAAGGCGTTGAATTTCAAATCATCGGCCATATCAAGAACACCCGTACACCTTTTAATGTTGACATCGGTATCGGTGACGTGATTGTCCCCAAAGCTGAAAAACGTACTATTCCGGTTCAGCTTGATGATTTTACACGTCCGCAGATCAGCACCTATTCCCTTGAAAGCACAATCGCTGAAAAACTTGATGCTATGTTGCAGCGTCTGGAACTGAACAGCCGGATGAAAGATTTTTACGACATCTATTTTCTGGCGCATACGTTTGATTTTGATGGCAGAAAGCTGCAGGAAGCAATTTTTGAGACACTGCAAAACCGCGGCACCGCCTATAACCGCGACAGCCTGAATGCCGTTATTGCACTGGCAGACGATAGCGATATGCAGACACGTTGGCGTCAGGCTGTACGCCGCATGCAGCTGCCGAAGTTGGCGTTCGCAGAAGTTATAAATACATTGCAAGTTTTCCTTGCTCCGGCTTTCGACGCAGTGGTCAATGAAAGTGAACTGCTGAACATGTGGTCGGCAGAAAATCAAATGTGGTGTAACGCACAAAAAGGGGACAATGTTCCTCCTTCGGGATACCTAAAAGAAGCACCGCCTGGCTGTAATTTAGATTCGGATTCGAATCCGAAATTGAAGAGGTAAGCTGTTCGGTTCCGTACTCTTTGAAGATACGCATCAGTTTATTGGCCCTGCTCTGGGAGAAATCTAAATGGGATGAAAACCTTTATTTATAGGCGTTTAAGTTCATTGTATTAGTAGCATAATAGTAATATAATAGTAAAAAATTAGTAGCAAAAAAAGGAGGTTCGGTATTATGTTTGATGAATTGCTAAATAAATATTTAAACGATGAAAGATACCTTAATAAAAAGGAAATAATGTACCGTTTACCTTCATCTGTTCCTATAAATAAATTTTGGCCAGAATTATCGCAAGCAAGAAAAAATATCCAGGTACCTCTTCTAGACAAAGGTGAACAAAACATGTGGTTTTGCAGACAATCGCGTTTAACCGAAAGGTTAAACCAAATAGATATGGTGGCTAAATCAAATATTTTTAATTATATACCTGATCAAATGCAGAGTGCCGTAATATTTGATGCTTTAATTGATGAGGCATTTAACTCCAGCGTTATCGAGGGAGCCTTTTCCACAAAAAAAAGAAGCAGGGAGATGATAAAAAACAAAGAAACTCCTAAGGATAAAAGTGAACAGATGATTATTAATAATTATGAGGCACTGGAGTTTGTTCTTGAAAATCTCGAAAAGCCAATTAATGAAGATATAGTATTGACCATTTATAGGATCGTGACCAAAAACACGCTAGACGCTGCAGATCAAGTTAAGAAGTATCGTGATGCTGCAGTATTTGTAATTGATCCAAATTTGCCTGATCCAATCTATGAGGGACCGGATCAGCAAAAGGTACAAGTAATGATGGACTCTCTATTTGACTTCATAAACAGCGAAGATGGTTTGCATCCAATCTGTAAGTCAGCCATAATTCATTTTTATCTGGTTTATATTCATCCTTTTTTTGATGGCAATGGCAGAACTGCCAGATGTATAGCATATATGTATTTACTCCAAAAGGGATATGATGCTTTTAAGTTTTTCTCTCTTTCCTCGCTTGTTAAAGAAGCAAGAAGTAAGTATTACAAGGCTATTAAAGATGTCGAGGATAATGAATCCGATACAACGTATTTCATTATTTTTTACAGCAAAATGATACTTCAGTCCGTCAGTAATATTTTAGATAATCTAAAAAAGGAAACTGTAAAAAGTATCATCTTACAGGGAATCAAAAAGAATAGAATAGTTTTATCAAATAGACAAAAACAAGCAATTAATACTTTTATTAAAAAAGATAAAGAAATTACGATTGCTGAATATCAAAAAAAATATAACGTAGCTTACCAAACAGCAAGGACGGATTTATTGCAGTTGGAGGAAATTGAAGTTTTGACCAAAACTAAGGAAGGTAAGAAATTCGTGTTTAGAATAACCGAACTTGAAAAAATAGTGGAGAAGTATAAACCTGTCTAGGGACAACTTACTACTCAGCGAAACTTGTCGTTTCGCGAAGGGTCCTGGAACCTATGCGGAACGACAAAGAAATAACAGCCCATTAGCATGTTCCGCCGAGTACGGATGTAGAGAAACCCTATCCTCGCAAGAAATAGGTTAAATATAGTAAAAACCGTCAAGACCCGCAGAGTATTCGCCTCAGTCTTGACGGTTTTAATATATGGCGATTCAATAGCCGGAAATGAGGATTTGATGATTTGTAGTACTTCTTGTGGATTCAGCATTGTGGCATTAACCATTTCTGTTAAGCCAGGAATGACTTTTTGTTTTCGCTACTCGTCCCAAAAATGATATTGCTCTGGAGATTCACCATGACGCGCAGTAATCAAAGGTTTTAACACCCTCAATTCTCCCTCATCGATATGCTCCAACAACACCTTAAATTCCCATTGATCCCCGTAGTCAAACAAGTAAAGGATTTCATCTCCTGATTCCAGACCCAACTCACCAATGATCGCCTCAGTTACATACGGCCCCTGCTCATCAAATGTGCATTTGAACGAATTATATGACCATGCTTTGCCATCCATAAAGAAGCTATAAAGATGATCATTATTAAATTCAAAGGCTTCCTGTATAATCATGTGCATATCTTCCAAAGTGTGTTTTCCCGACAGCACAATCCGCCGCCAAGTGCTTTTATTAAGGGAAACCTTGAAGGTATAGTTCCCGTCAGTCTTAGGTTGTTCCCTAATCAAGGTGGTCTCAAGTTCCCCAGGTGCAAAAAAACCGGAAAACGCCTGGATAAACTTCTCTCCGATCAAGACTGATTCCACCAGTTTGTATTTTTTGGTTTTCTTACCCGTCTTAACCTCTTTTATAATGTCTTGAATCAAGCTGTATTTATTGTGTCTGGATAAGGATTCACCCTGGATTAGGTTGTCTTCACCGTATTCCCTTCGCATGGGCACATTCCAAAAGGGTAAATTTCTTACAGTTGTCAAAATAGTTGCCATAACCACGCCAAACTCGGAGGGTGTAAACGTGGCAGCCCGAAAGTCATATTTTGAATAGAGGACACTCATAGCTTCCTCATCCTTAGTCACTTCCCATAAGCCAAAAAATGACAATGTAAGTACGTGCCGGTTTAAACTGTCTAAGAGATGCTTAAATATTTCATTTTGGGCCGAATCAACTTCAATCACCTTATTTGGTACTTGTTCAGAGACAAATTTGAAAACATTTCCTATATTCAGCCATACATTATTCCGCCTATAGGTCGAATTTAGCTCATTCCAATCTACCTGAATCCACAAGGTTTCCAACAAAAAGAAATACTTCTCCACAGAATTTAGATCTTGGTACCTGCTGTAACGCTCGGTGGGCTGCAGTTCATATTGATTTCCTTTTGCCTGAACCTTACGCAATAATTTTCCGGCTAGCGCCAAATGGTAGAACAGATTCAGCAAAGGGTAAGAAAGCTGGTTAAAATTTAGGTTATCTTCCGTGACATAAGTAGCCATTAGTTTATTAAGCTGGTGAAGGGCAGCCTTAGCGAGATGCTGGTTTTTGGGAGTTAACACCACCCGGTTGTTACTTAGAAATTCTGTAAATATCCTGAAGTCACGCACTATTGGGGTAGGTGCCGATTCGCTGACTCGCAGTATCGATTGAGTTGACATATTTCTAACCTCCACGAAACTTAAATGTTGTAGTTCAAGGAAGATCTGCTATATAACCGAGCGGGATCTCCTATAATTTTGATTCGACAAGGTTCTTATTTATCCTCCAGATTTCTTTAAAAAAGTTGTTACTGCAATGATTCTTTAAACTAAGCAATCTAATCCCTCCCAACGCGATGTTCTAACCGGACTTCTTTACTCAAAATATTTTGGCTCATATCAATCTTGCTCTGGTAATGCTCTTCTCACCATATTTTTCTTTAATCAAATCAATGACCTTCGTTAGGGTCTCATTATCCTTTTGCTTCAGGATTCGACAATCTATTTCAAGTTTAGGAACTCATATCCATGGTCCTGACCATTTCCATAAACTTTTCTTTCATGTTAGCCGCGGTGATCAATTCCCAGCAAAATCGGGCACTTTCAAAGGCAAAGTCAAGCAAACGCCTGTTACCATAAATATCTGTAAAAGGATATTGGATAAATAAATATTGTGCTTCGTCCGGACCAAAGGTATCACTTCCACAAATAAATATCATTTTTGTGTCAGTTGTAGTAATTATTAGGAGAACTTGTAGTGACTTGTATTGAGGTGTATAATGTTTGCATAAGGTTCATACAATAAGAACCGGGATGCTGATACATCCCGGTTGTACAACCAGCCGCAAAGTGAGCGGCAACTATGAAAGAGCAAGAAGCTCCTGTTCAAAGGGTGGGCTACTTGCTCTTACGCTTTTCTTTAAGTATTAATACGACTAACGTCGCGAAAGCTATAGCAAACATCAGCGCTTGGTACGTACTCATAAGCCTCACCCCCTTTCATGGGGATTCGGCCGCCCACCCTGCCCATATTTGGTTGTGACTCTTGAAAAATATCAACAACCTTGTTATCTACTTCAAAACAACACGGCCCAATTGATGGACCTATTGCAGCAATAATATCCTTTGGATTACAACCGTAGTTATTCACCAAGCTGTTGATAGCTTTTTTGCTTATACCTAAACATGTTCCTCTCCAACCCGAATGAACTAACCCGATAGCTTCGTTTATTGTGTATCTTACGTATGCCTCAGAACACACCCATGGTCAGCATTACCACTCCCCCTGCACTTTGGTATCCTTATGGTCAACAGTGAAATCTTATTATCAAAATAATTGTTTACCGTGCCAAAGGTAGGGTCAACATTAAGCCATCTGCCTTCTTTCGGTACATAAACCTGATTCCAGGCATGGTCACCCCAGCTCAATCCACTATATCCTAGGCCAGTAACCAGGCGGACCTTCAGCCCCACCGCCCGGCACATGGATACATAGAGACTTGCATAATCGAAACAGATACCCATGCGAGTGTTAAAAGCCATGATCGAACCCGAATTTATTCCGCTGGAGTCTTGGCTGAGCTGAGCCGCTTTCTGGTCATCATATTTTATGTTCTGGGTAATCCATCGGTAGATTAAATACGCTTTCTGACGTTCGTTCTGCTCACTGCCCACCACCCGACGTACGGTGGAGTCGATTTGCGAGTCTGATTTCACTGCTTCATCCAGGGTTGCTCCATTAAAATAGGTTATCACCCGGTCATTGGTCGAGTCCGAAACCGCATTTTGTCTGAAATGGTCATTCACCAGTACCGGTATCTTTTGGGCCAGATTAGAGTTAAGGACGGGGGAGACTGCATTTTTATAGATAAACTGATATCCGTTCGACTCACTCATCATCTGGACTAAACGTGGGGCGGGGAAATAATAAGCATAGAAGTTTAGCAGCAACGCAGAAGCAAAAACCAGCACTGCCGCCCGGGGTATCTGGGCCAAAGCCCCGATAATACGTTCCAGCCCGCTGCCAATGAGAATTAACAGCTTATACAAGCGATTGGACAGAGGACCTAATACAGCATTGTAGATCGGATGGGTAATGAGTCCGATCAGAACGCGGAACAGCCAAACTACTAAAGGTACGACTATTATGTATATGAGTATATCCTGCCCGAATAATAGGATCCGAATTTCCTCCGGAATCCCATTATAGATCTGAGCGAATAGTCCAGGATTATGCTGAAAGAAAATCCCTCGGGTTAGATAGATGGCCAGGAATAGTACCAATATGAACTCTAACCCCTCGCACAACGACCACAAGGAAAACCGGATTTTTTCGCGAGAAAATTTGGTAAAAGCCCCCATGAGTATGGGCTGCATAAATATAGCTATAAATATTAGAGTCAGAAAGTCTACTTTTAACATCAGAATATACCTCACAAATGGCCTATCTATTCATCATCGGATGCCTACCTGGCATCTTATGGGGAAAGATCGAACGGCTTTCGTCTTGCGGAGTTTATCTGGGCTCTATCGACACGATCGTCTCCACATGCTGCTTACATGGGAACATATCGCCTGTGCAACATATATTACGCTTATAACCACGAATCAGCAGATTGAGTCCGTAATTTAGCGTTGAGAGCATATAATTTCCTTAGAATATGGTTAAAGAATAAGTATTAAGAAAATACAGGGGTGAACTCGTGTTGGGAATTAAAGAGATTTATCTTGCCGGAGGATGCTTTTGGGGTACCGAAAAGTATTTGAAATCTATCCCCGGAGTCAAGAACACGGAAGTAGGCTATGCTAATGGGATGATACATAATCCCAGTTATGAAGATGTCTGCCACAAGAATACGGGCCATGCGGAAACTGTCAGAGTTGAGTATGACCCCGCGTATATTGATCTAACTCACATCATCAATTTATTTTTTCAAGTGATTGACCCTACTTCTATCAATAAACAGGGAAATGATGTCGGAAGCCAGTACAGGACAGGAATTTATTATGTGGATCCGAAGGATGAACCAATCATCCTGGCTGCAATTTCAGAGCTTCAAAAGAAATATGACAGACGTATTGCTGTCGAGATTGAACCATTAAAAAATTACTATCCGGCTGAGGAATATCATCAGGGTTACCTGACAAAGAATCCAAACGGTTATTGCCATATTGGAAGAGATGCCTTCGATAGAGCGCGTCTATCCATCGTCAATCCGGCGGACTACTCTGTTCCGGAGGAGGCAGAGCTTAGAAAAAAGCTGACACAGCTCCAGTACCGGGTAACCCGAGAGAATGCTACAGAAGACCCTTATCATAATGAATATTATGCTCAGTCTTCCCCCGGGATTTATGTGGATATCGTAACCGGTGAGCCTTTGTTTTCATCGGCAGATAAATTTGACGCCTGTGGCTGGCCCGCTTTTTCAAAGCCCATTGATCCCTCTGTTATCGATACTAAATTGGACAAATCATGGGGAATGGTGCGGGAAGAGGTCAGAAGCCGCGTTGGCGACAATCATTTGGGTCATGTTTTCCCTGATGGGCCAAAGGAATCCGGCGGCCTCCGCTACTGTATCAACAGCGCCTCTCTCCGCTTCATCCCCAAGGAAAATATGGAGGCTGAAGGGTACGGGAAATACCTGTCCAATATTGGATGATAACATCAGGTAACCCTCTCCAGACGTGAGTTCATAGAACGAATTGTACCCTAGCCCTTCAACGTAAGGTACAGAGGGCAGGATGCTAGCGGCACTTAAGCAGCTAGAGCGAATTCGTTGCAAAGCACTTTGAAACATCAGCTAAGCTATTGGTTAGGTAGCTATTTGCTCGCAAACTTCTATTTTTAAGGATCTTATATTAGTCGTGAGGCATATTATTTTAGCATTAGTAATGTTGCCATTCTGCCACTGGGGTTACCTTCTCTTCGGTACGAAAAAAACAATTCCTTTTTACAACTAGTGCAGAGATTAAAGTTAATAATATTATCTCGATTTAACCCACACTCGATCATCTGCCGTTCAATAATATCCCAGAGACTAACCTTCCATTTGTCATGACTGACTTTTATCATATGTTTATTTACATCAACTATAGACTCTTTAAAAATATCAACAACCTTGTTATCTACTTCAAAACAACACGGCCCAATTGATGGACCTATTGCAGCAATAATATCCTTTGGATTACAACCGTAGTTATTCACCAAGCTGTTGATAGCTTTTTTGCTTATACCTAAACATGTTCCTCTCCAACCCGAATGAACTAACCCGATAGCTTCGTTTATTGGGTCGAATAAATAAATAGGGACACAATCTGCAAAGATGCCAATTAATGGAACACCCTTTTCATTTGTAACCATAGCATCGACTGATGAAATAGCTGTCTCATATTCTAGAGCCCCTCTACCCCTATGAACAATGCTAACTTTTTCAACCGTAGCATTGTGTACCTGAGCACCGGCAACTAGTTGTTTGACCTCTATTCCTAAGTGATTACAAAGAAGTTCTCTGTTTAATTTAACTTTATCTTTCTCGTCTCCGACGCTGTAAGATAAATTTAATGACTTATACGGTTCCCTACTATATCCGCCCAACCTAGTGGAAAATGCAGTTATTACTTTATTGGTTCTATCGAAAAATGGTATTGTAAAATACCTAATTTGGTCGTTTTCGACTACATGGATATTTTCCCCCATAGTTATTTCCCCCAAAATTCCTTGATTTAGCAAACGAGTTTAACCTATAATAACAGAAACATTGCGATAAACCCATTATTTTGGATTTCACACATTATATATAGTATCTTACGTATGCCTCAGAACACACCCATGGCTGGGTTAAACGTTGGTCGGGGAAATAATAGGCATAGAAATTTAGCGGCAACGCAGAAGCAAAAACCAGCACTACCAAGGGAACAGCAATCATTTTTATTACAAATCAGTTTTCCCCCTGGCTTTCAGCTCATCCTTGCGGATTTTCCAGAAGTTAGGTCTTCTTTTTTCCGAAAAAGCCCGGGGACCTTCTTTAGATTCCGAACTGGTAAACCAGTCGGGAAACATTAACCTGGCCAATTGGCCGTATGAGCCGGCCATATAATCGATTTCCATATCAAAAGTCGCCTTGAGGACTTCTATACACCCAGGGCTTAAGGTCAGTATTTCTTCACACCATTTGTCAACTTCCGCGTCGATTTTTTCCAAAGGAACTACTGCATTGACCAGTTTCATTTCAAGTGCTTCTTGGGCTGTATACCTGCGGCAGAGCATATATATTTCACGTGCTTTTTTAGCGCCCACCACACTTACCAGGTAGGCTACCACATAACCATCAACAGGATTAGCCACGCGCGGCCCACCCTGGGCAAAAACGGCATTCTCGGCGGCAATGGTAAAGTCACTAAAGTAGGCAAGGCAGTTTCCCATTCCCATGCAATATCCCTTAACCGCGGCAATTACAGGCTTGCGCGACATCCTTATTATTTGGGGGGGAGGATACCTCCAGTAAACCTGCACTCTTAATTCTTTTTCCTCCCATACTACATCCCCGCCGGTACAGAATGCCTTATCTCCCGAACCTGCAAGAACTATAACTCCGATCATCGGATCATGGTTGGCTTCATAAAAGGCATTGAACAATTCGTCCATTGTATGAGCTGTAAGAGCATTAAGCTTTTGTGGCCGGTTGATTGTAATTCTGGCTACTCCTCCCTCTAATTCTTGATGGTACTTTTTTTCATATAAGATATCCGTGAAATTATTTTCTTCTACCAAGTTCCACTCAGTCCAGTTCATAATACTCCTGCCTCCTCGTTTAAAACATCCCCGGTTTTTTTCGGCCTGTCTTTTGTTCCTACCTTGTTCATCTCCTTTCAGCTTTACCGGCAGTTTAATACCCTACTTACGGATAACCTGAATTGGGTGTAGTTTTTGACCCACTATTTGAAGAGATAATTATTTCTTCCCTTTCTTCCCTTTCTTCACTTTCTTCTTTTCGGCTTTGCTTTCCATCTCAATTCCGAACAGTTCTGAAATGTCCGCGTCCTCAATAATTCTACGACTTCTTACTTTTGATTTTTCAAGGAGTGTTTCGGTTTTCTGACTGATCGTGTCTGAAATAAGGTCATCCACCTTCACGTTCCGCAGTACAAAAAATAAAGTGGGATCATCGTCAAGCCGGGCGCCTACCCCGTAAAGAACTGCCGCTACGTGTTTGCACATATAAGCCCCGTCAGGGCAGCTGCATCGCAGCCCAATTTCCCTGGAAGCAGGAAACAAGCCTTTGCCCTTTGCTGTAAACACTTCGGAAAGTGCCTTCGGAAACTTGCCCACGATCAGCTCTTGCAGCGAATCGATCTTCCCTGCACAGTTCTTCGTAATCCCTTGCCAAAGTTTGTTGGACAGCGGTTGAATGCTGATCGTCACTTGATACGGTTTTGCAACGCTCCCCTGAACAAGGGCCCTGATTTCACCTTGCGTAAATTTTAAATCCAGTACCGCTCCATGCCGGACGTAACTCTGCCCCCGGCCGATGCGGTTTGCATAGTCGGCATAGCTCTCCAGATTATCATTCCAGGACTTTCCCCACCACGTTTTGGCGATCTTTCTTCCCTCAATAATCACGGGACGAATATCGGGATTTTTCTTCTTCAGTTTTTCGATACTCTTTAGGGCTTTCCGTCTTTTTTCCGCCACTGTAACGTATGTTGGAAATCCGCTGTAATATGCCATAACCGTCCCTCGCCAACGTTATTCAATCGTAAGACTCCCACTTCTACAAGTGGGAGAGGTACACCTTATTCTGCTTCGGTGGGGGCAGACTCCGACTTCGCCGCTAAGAATCCCTTTTGGGACGTGCGGCTTCGGCGAAACCCTCCACTGGAGGCTTTCGTCACCGAAGACTCGATGTTCAACTTTAGTTGAACGAGTTCACTCAGAAAGCTTAAATAAATTGATAAGCTGTTTGTTATCCAGCTCGGTAAGCCAGTTTTCCTGACTGTCCGGCATGATTTCCTGCAATAATTGAGTTTTGCCTTCAATCATCAGGTCGATCTTCTCTTCAATCGTACCCTTCGTAATAAATTTATGCACAATCACCTTCTTCTTTTGGCCAATCCTAAAGGCCCGATCCGTAGCCTGATTCTCAACTGCCGGGTTCCACCACCTGTCAAAGTGGATGACATGATTGGCGGACGTGAGGTTAAGACCCACCCCGCCGGCTTTAATGGAGAGGACCATAAACGGCACATACTCCGCCCCCTGGAATTTAGCCACAAGATCCTGGCGTTTCGTCACGGGCATCCCGCCATGTAAAACAAGCCCTTGATGCTGAAAGATCGTCTCCAGAAACCTATTCAGCGGCTCAGTAATTTCCTTAAACTGGGTAAAAATAAGCACCCGTTCCCGCTGCTCATAAATAGTTTCACATATCTCACGCAGTCTTGCATATTTGCCGCTTTCAGCCTCGGCATAGTCATGCTGACCCATAAATTGATCGGGGTGATTACAAATCTGTTTGAGCCGCATCAGCGTGGATAGTACGAGCCCTTTGCGTTGGATTCCATCCCCGGTTGCTTCCAGCTTTGTCTTAAGCTCCTGGACAATCTTATTATAAAGGACCGTTTGTTTTTTGCTGAGTGTCGCATAGGTTTTCATTTCGATTTTATCCGGCAGATCGGAGATAACCGTTTTGTCAGTCTTTAAACGTCTGAGAATAAAGGGGCTAACCACCCGTTTCAAGCGGGCATAACCATCTTGCTTTTCCTGGAGTTTACTTGTGAAATTAGTGAACTCCTTGGCACTGCCCAGCAAGCCTTTATTCAAAAAATCAAACAAGGACCATAAATCAGCCAGACGGTTTTCGATAGGCGTCCCTGTCATGGCTAGTTTATAGGCGGCCTTTAATTGTTTCACTCCCTTGGTTTGCTTGGTGCCTGGATTCTTAATTGCTTGGGCCTCATCAATAATTAACGAATCCCAAGTAATAGTTTTTAACCAATCGTGTTTGGCGAGCATGCCATAGGTTGTGATATAAAGGTCATATTCCTGCAGCAAAACGTCGGCTTGCGTCTCCAGACCTTTATTTTCCGAAGGGTGAAGGACATAGTAGTTCAAAGACGGGGCAAATTTGCCAAGTTCACTGAGCCAGTTCCCAATCAAGGAAGCGGGGACAATCAGCAACGCCTTTTCCTGCTTCTGGCTTCTGATATAATTCAGGAGCGCAATAACCTGAACAGTTTTCCCCAAGCCCATATCGTCGGCAAGGCACGCGCCCAGACCGAGTGTTTTCATATAATGAAGCCAGTTCAAGCCCCTTGCTTGGTAGGTACGCAAACTAGCCTCAAAAGCTTCCCCACAGGCAATCGTTTCAAGTGTATCCGGATTGGCGAGCTTATTCAGCACCGAACTGAGCCATTCGCCATTCGTTACTTCCAGTTCACAAGCTTCGTCGGAAAGATTCAAGACTTTTTGCGCAGTCAATTGAAAGCGCATAGCCTCAAGCATACTGAGATCTGTCTTGTTCATTAGTTTTTGGGCTTGTTCATAGGCTTTCAGCATTTCCTTCAAGCGTTGATGATTGACCTCCACCCATTTCCCTTTGATTAATAAGAGTCCTTCCGCTTCTGAGAGCAACTTCTTCAACTCGTCAGCCTGCATCGCTTCTCCGCCTAGCAACAGCTCGGCCTGGAAATCCACAAGTGCTTCCAGGCTCAGGCGAGAAGGCGTTTTCTCGCCCACACTGACCGACATTTTCCAGGAAGCCGACTTATTCTTCCACCAATTGGGCATCCGGCATAAAATACCTGCTTCCTCGTAAACCGGTATTTCCTTAAGAAACGTATATGCTTCATCCGCCGTTAAGCTCAGCGGATGAAATAGTTCTCCCGATTCCACGAGTTCTGCAATAAAGGTGCTTTTCTGAGAGGCCTTATGCACAGTCGAAAGAAGTTCCAGCAGCTTTCTGCTCTGCTTCCCATAGTCTACCAGCGCATTTTTCAGTGGGAGGTGCTTTGCTTGGCCATTAGCCGAGACACCCGCCGCATAAGTCGCCAAAAAAGCAAACGGGTATTCCTCTTTCTTACTCTCCACAAGATGAAAGAAAACCCGTCCCACCGGCTGGACATGCGAATTATGTGAAGCAAAAAATGCCCCGACACTGCCTTCGTAGGACTTGATCATTTTCCCAAAGGCCTGATTCAGCGTTGTCCAGGCCTTTTCCACCCAGGCTGGAGTTAAGTATTCCGCTCCCTTTATATAGGGCGCTTTTTGCAAGAGATGCTCTACGGCATTCTCCTCTAATTCAGTCACGGCGTTTTCCCGTAAAATCTCCAGCTCCGGATTCATGGCCAGTTTCTGAACAAATGCGGCAGCTATCAGCCAGAGATAACGCAGAGATTCAGACGTGACTACCGTGCGCTCCGAAAAACCGAGCAGGAAAAGGGCTTCAGGCGCATCCATCCGATAGCGTCTGTAGATTTCTAACTGGTAATCGATTTGGCTGCTCTCCATTTTTTCTTCAGTTATCTGCCAGTCCAGTTCAAACAAACCGTCCGGCTGGATGAGCGCAATCAGCTCTTTGGATGTAATCTTTTCAGGTCTCTCCATGCCGGCAACCACTTATTCCATCCTTTCAGGCCTAAATTTCATGCTTATTATACTATATCTCGAATCAAGTATATCAGGAAGCGCGGCAAAAAGGGGACAAGTCAGCACCCTTTGAGCAGGCAACTGGAGGAATTGTCCATAAACCCTAGGCTCGCTATTTCCCTGAATTGTCTCAAGATAAGGCGTTGCCATTTGTATTATCTTCCACAAAATATGATTTTTTGAGTTGCGCATTCAAAGGAACCCCAACTGCGGCACCCGCCGTGCTTAACATGTTTGAATGAAGCGGCCGCCGTAGTGTTAGCTAATTTGTTCTATAGACAACACATTACTGACGTTCGACTCCGGTATCTGTATTCTCCGGCCAGCGGTTGCTTATCGGAAATGTTAATAGTACTATTATAAGTAAGAATTGGAGGATGGGTTATCATGAATAAGGTTAAAATATATTTGGATACCTCAGTAATCAGCCATTTAGAAGCCGAAGATACACCGGAGAAGATGCAAGATACGCTTCTTTTTTGGCAAGAGATTATTAAAATTTACTATAAAGTTTCTGTCTCCGACCTGACTTTAGCTGAACTGGCCAAATGTCCTGAACCGAAACGGTCTCAGCTTTTCGTATATCTTAGTCAAATTGATTATGAAGAAGTTGAAGAAGCTCCAGAGATAATTGCCTTGGCAGAAGAGTATATAAGACACGGGGTTTTAAGCCAAAAAAGCAGGGATGATTGCCGCCATATTGCAATCGCTACCATAATCGGATGCCTATATATCGTTAGCTGGAATTTTAAGCACTTTGTCAATATTAGAACCATTAATAAGGTACAGGCTGTAAATAAGCTGTTGGATTACAATGAAATCAATATACTCCCACCGTCTATGATGCTGAAAGGAGAAGAATGATGAGCGCGAAGTTTACAATTGATGATATTCACCAGATCAGACATGAAAACTACGAGAATACAAAAGATCTTAAACCTGTGGAACTGATAGAAAAAACAAAACACGATGCCGCAGCCAGCAAAATGCGAATCCAAGAATTAAGAAAAAAGGTTGTAAAAGCAAGCGGTAATTAAAACAAGTATACTCTTTCAGCGGGTTCTCGATTCATATAATAAGAATGCTTTAATATCCCGGTTGTACAACCAGCCGCAATGGGCGGCACAATAATGAAGAGCAAGAAGCTCCCATGCAAGGGATGGGCTACTTGCTCTTACGCTTTTCTGGTACAACACATGCTGGGAAATACATAAGGGTAAATCCGAAATATTATGATATACTATTTCAAAAATAGACTTTTTTCGGGGGTGCTTAAGTTTGTTTGAATCTCTGCGGCGGGATGTAATATTTCTGCACGCGCCAAGTATTTATGATTTCCGCAAAGACACGATTCTTTTTGGACCAATAAACGACGTGATCCCTTCTTCTTCCGTCTTCGAGATGTATCCGATCGGGATTACCAGCATAGCCGAACACCTGGAAAAGTCCGGCTTGAATGTGCAAATTATTAACATGGCCTATCGCATGTTAAAATCTCCGGCCTATGATCCGGAAAAGGAAATTAAAAAACGCCATCCCAGGGTTTGGGCCATCGACCTGCACTGGCTGCCCCATGTTCACGGCGCGTTAGCCCTGGCCGCTTTAATCAAAAAGCATCACCCTGATGTACCGGTCCTGATGGGCGGCTTAAGCTCATCTTATTTCCACGAAGAGTTAATCAAAAATCCTGATGTTGATTTCGTTGTCCGGGGTGATTCCACCGAAGGACCTGTTCTGGAGCTCTTAACAAGAGTACGTGCCGGTCTCCCTCTAGAAGGTGTGCCGAATCTCACCTGGAAACAAAAAGACGGTTCCGTAGTGGTCAACCCGCTGACCAACGTACCGGATAACCTGAACGCGCCGACTGTGCCTGCTTATCGCTATACAATGCGTTCTGTTTTTAAATACTGGAATCTGTCTAATATCGTTCCCTATTTACGTTGGCTGGAATACCCGATGACTACCATCTTAACTGCCCGGGGCTGCAATATCAACTGTTCCATTTGCGGGGGATCCAAGCAAGCTTATCGCCAGGTCTGCCAGCGCAAAAAGCCGGCTTTTCGTTCGCCGGAAAGATTAATTGAAGATGTCCGCTTGATTAAAAGATTCAGCCGGGCCCCGATTTTTGTGATCCATGATCTCCGCATGGGCGGTAAAGAATTTGCCGATCGTTTTTTATATTTGCTGAAACAGGAAAAAATCGAAAATGAAATGGTTTTCGAGCTATTTTATCCTGCAGATGAAGAATTCATCTCCCAACTCAAGGACGCTGCCCTGCACTTCAGTCTGGAAATGACCCTGGAAACCCATGACCCGGAACTGCGAAAAACAAATGGCAAATTCGCCGTCAGTAACGAGGCGATCGAAGCAACTATTGCCGCAGCCATGGCTAACGGGTGTAATAGACTGGATATTTTCTTTATGGTAGGACTGCCCTTTCAAACAACGCAGTCCGTAATGGATTCCATGGATTATGCTCATAAACTTTTAAGTGATTATGGTCTGGACGGCCGGATTAAAGTATACGTGGCGCCGTTAGCACCTTTTTTAGACCCCGGCAGCCCTGCCTTCGAGGACCCTGAGAAATTCGGCTACAAGCTGCGGGCCCACACGTTGGAAGAACATCGCAAACTCCTGACCAATTCCACGTGGGGACAGATCCTGAATTATGAAAGTATGAGTATGCCCCCCCAAGAATTGGTAAACACCACCTACGAAGCCACAGCTAAATTAGTAGCCAGCAAGAATAAACTCGGTCTCATGTCGAATGAAGAAGCAACAGAGACCACAAATCTGATTATTCAAGCCCAATATTTAAATAATAAAATGGAGCAAGCGGTCTTAATAAAAAACAAAAAGGAGCGCAGCTTGGCAATCGCCGCTCTAAAAAATGAGGCTAAGGATGTCAATAGCAAACGTGTTTATGCCCAGACAGATTTTGTGAGCTGGGGAAAGCAGAGATTTCAGCTTAAACCCCTCGGCATAATCTCCCTTTTGTTCGAACTATTCTTTGAAGAGCTTTCTTTGGCAAAATTACGTTATTCCAAGCGTCGTTAAAATACGACAAAAAAATCTAAAAAATAAATTATTAAAAACCAGATACGAAACACTAGCCTTGCTGAAGCAAGTAAAAGACCGCTGTCCCACAACGAACACTTTCCGCCGTAGGATACCAGGAAACTCCCTCACTCCCTACCAACCTACCAACCTACCTCCCTACCGAGCATACCGCTTCGCAGGTACTTTGGCAGCTCGGAGACCATGCCAGTAACAGGGATTGAAATAACACATGCTCAGGCGAGAATAACTGACATGCTGCAGCACGCACCCGCGGACCGTCTTAATCGCGGCGCTATCGCAGGCTTGCTGCAGTTCCTGGGACCAGGTCTGTTCTTGAAACCAAATACTGCCGGCTCCGGCAGATGCAGCATCGGCAGCCAAAGTCTTGAGTCTCTCTGTGAGCAGGCACGGTACTACGACTGTCACCTTATCCGTCAGTTCCGCTAAATTCGGATAAACCCTGCTCCCATCCAGGCGCTTCAAATCTTCGGCAACCGGATAGACAACACAACCAAACCCTTTTAATGCCCTCCAAACCTTCCAGGCATGTTTATGCTTTTGGAATTTTTGAGCATCCCCCAGCACGGCAAACGTATCCGCAGTTGTCAACCCCTCAGCCAAAGGGTAAATTTTCTTTTCACGCATCAATTAAAATCCTCCTCCCCAGAGACACGATACGGTGCCCCTTTCTTGCACTAGTCGGAAAGTATAAACTTCATTGGTATACTTTCTGGAGGGTCCCTTCTCGCCGTCCTGCAAGAAGGTTAACACGTGCGAAGACAGTGTCTTCGTGTGAGCGCCAGCCAAGTTTTCTTTATATATGCATACGTAAGGAAGAGGATTTTATGTTAATTGTCCACATCGTGTACCTATTGGATAACTTCCTCAATTAACGGGGGCAGCTTGGGAGCAACGCTGTCCACCTTAACCAGGTTTTGCGCGAGCTTGAGTCCCTCAGCCAACATTTCTTGATTACTGCTATAGAGCTGCATAAGGGGTTCTCCCGCCTTAGCCCACTCGCCTGCTTTGCGGGTGAGCACAACCCCGGCTCCTAAATCAATCGGGCTATCTTTAGTAACCCGACCGGCCCCGAGTACCATAGCCAGGATTCCGATTTTCTGAGCATCAACCAACTGAACATAACCTGTGTCAGGAGCGAGGAGCGGCAGATTGCACGGCGCAACCCGAAGGCGACGATCGGCTACCGCCCCTGCATCTCCCCCCTGCTCGGTCAAGAAGGACAGAAATTTGTTCCACGCCGCTCCGCTTGCCACACTTTGCCTTAAAACTTCCTTCCCTCCCCCTGCATTGGGTACGGCGTCACCAGCCACAAGCATCCAAGCCCCCAGTTCGAGGCTGACCTTCATTAAATCTTCTGGGCCTTTACCCTGCAGCGCGTCGGCTGCTTCAAGGATCTCCAGGCTATTTCCGACGGCGCGCCCCAGCGGTTGATTCATATTACTCAATACCGCAATCGTCCGTCGTCCCAGCGCTTTCCCGATATTCGCCATTGTCTTCGCCAGCAACCGTGCCTCCTCCACGGTCTTCATAAAGGCACCTGAGCCGTACTTGACATCTAAGACGATCCCCTGCGCTCCTGCGGCTATTTTCTTGCTCATCACCGAAGAGGCAATCAGCGGAATGGAACTGACAGTCGCCGTTACATCACGCAGAGCATAAAGCAACTTATCGGCAGGGACAAGGTTTCCCGTCTGAGCGATAACAGACAAACCAATTTTCTTCACTTGAGCCAAAAACTCTTCCTGCGTAAGCTCCGCCCGGAAACCGGGCACCGCGCTGAGTTTATCGATTGTCCCTCCCGTATGGCCAAGCCCTCGCCCGGACATTTTCGCCATAGGCACGCCGCAGGCTGCAACCATCGGTCCGAGCAGCAAGGTCGTCTTGTCCCCCACCCCTCCGGTACTGTGTTTATCCACAGACCGTCTCCCCAGGGCGGAAAGATCCAGTTGATCCCCGCTTTGGGCCATGGCCAGCGTCAGTTCGGTCGTTTCTTCGAGTGACATCCCCCGAAAATAGACGGCCATAGCCCAGGCAGACATTTGATAATCCGGGATATCTCCCGAGACATAGCTTTTAATAATAAAGTTGATTTCCGACTTGGAAAGAGATTCCCCATCCCGTTTCTTTTCAATCAAGTCGATCATACGCATCCGAAATCACTCTTTTCTTTCATATGCCTAAAGCACCTTGACCAGCGCCTGAACAAAGTGCACAAATTGTTTTTCAATTCGTCCCGCCGTTTCCATGACTTCTACATGACTGAGTTTTTGTTTCAAAATACCAGCCGCCATATTTGTCACACAGGAGATGCCCAGGACTCGCATTCCTCCATGGTTGGCTGCCAGCACTTCCGGTACGGTACTCATGCCGACCATATCAGCGCCAATCGTACGTAAAAAACGTATTTCTGCAGGAGTTTCATAGTTGGGACCGCTCAGAGCCGCATAAACCCCTTCCTGAAGATTTATCCCCAATTCTCTGGCGATCACTAAGGCCTTTTGCCGCCAATCCCAATTATACGCTTCGCTTAGGTCCGGAAAACGTGGGCCTAAACTCGACAAATTTGCACCCCGCAACGGATTGACTCCCATCAGGTTGAGATGATCCTTAATGAGAATCAGGTCCCCCGGCTGAAAGGCAGGATTTATCCCCCCGGCGGCATTCGTGACAACAAGGCCGCTCACTCCCAGGACTTGCATGACCCGAACAGGGAAGATCACTTCGTGCATCGTGTACCCTTCGTAATAGTGAAAGCGTCCTTGCATAACCACGACCCGACGACCATCAACGTTACCAAAGACCAATTGTCCGGCATGCCCTTCAACAGTCGAAGCAGGGAAGTGCGGAATGTCTTTGTAGGCTATCACCTGTTTTTCCAGAAGATGATCGGCAAAAGCGCCTAACCCTGAACCCAGGATCACACCGAGTTCCGGCAGTCCAGTGACACTCTCCATAAGATATTTACGCACTTCCTCCAGTTTAACGCTATATCCCTTTTTCGAAATCATTTTATCATCCTCCTCCTTTAGTCAACGGGTATAGGAAACTTACTTCATCTGAAGCTAGTTGAACTTAGCCAGGGACTAAGCGCCACTCATCTTTCACTTAAACTCAAAATTTAGTGGCGCTTAGTCAACGGGTAAAAACTTGTCCCTTTAGATATCATCTCGGTCTCCAGGTATTCAGCCACTGTTGCCCCGATATCCGCGAAGGTGGCTCTGACTCCCAGATTAATCCCTTTTTTCAGATTTGGACCGCGCACCAGTAACGGAACATATTCCCGGGTATGATCCGTCCCGGGCTGGGTAGGATCACATCCATGATCAGCCGTAATAATGAGCATATCCTCTGAGCGCAGAGCAGCATAGATTTCCGGCAAGCGTTGGTCAAAGGCCTCTAAAGCCCGTGCATATCCTTCCACATCATTGCGGTGTCCATATAACATATCGAAGTCCACAAGGTTGGTCATGATCAGACCGGATTTTACCTTAGCCATGTATTCTAAAGTCTTCTGAACGCCTTCCATGTTTCCCTTTGTGGTCGCAAAGTCGGTTATTCCTTTCCCAGCATAAATATCATAGATTTTCCCCACGCCGCAAACCTCAAGACCTCGTTCCTGCACATATTCCATTAAAATTTTGTGGGGAGGCTCCAGCGCAAAATCATGCCGGTTTGGGGTTCGATAAAACTGTCCGTCAACACCTAGAAATGGCCGCGCAATGACTCTTCCAACTTGCAGCTCACCCTTAAGCATTACCCGGGCAAGCTGACAGATCCGCATCAATTCCGCCAGAGGAATAACTCCTTCATGGGCTGCCACCTGGAAAACAGAGTCCGCCGAAGTATAGACAATGGGTTTCCCTGTCCGGACATGTTCTTCGCCGAGACGCTGGATAATTTCTGTTCCCGAGGCGGCAACATTCCCAAGTACCCTTCGCCCAATCGCTGACTCATAGCGTTCAATAAACTCTGTAGGAAAACCATGTGGAAAGGTCGGAAACGCTCTCTCCAAAATTACCCCCGCCATCTCCCAATGTCCAGTCGTCGTATCCTTACCGGCGGACCGTTCCGCCATTTTCCCAAAACTGCCTTCCGGGTTGGCATTTTCCGGAACTCCAGTAAGCGAGTCAATATTCCCCAGACCAAGTTTTGCAAGCTGAGGAAGATGGAGTCCCCCCCGGAGACGGGCGATATTTCCTAATGTATTGCTCCCCCGGTCTCCATATGCTTCGGCATCAGGCATTTCTCCAATTCCGACACTATCTAAAACAATGATTATAATTCGCCGTGCCATGTTTTCCCTCTCCCTCCCTATCCATAGGGCTTACTCCGCCCGTGGGTGCGACTTCCTAAAGACATCCAGCAAACGTGTCCGTGTTAAATGCGTATAAATTTGCGTCGTCGAGATATCCACATGTCCCAGCATTTCCTGCACGGAACGCAGGTCGGCCCCATGATCCAGCAGATGAGTGGCAAAACTGTGCCGAAACATGTGGGGGGAAATTGTTCGCTCGACATTATGAGTTTTTCCCCATTTTTTCAAAATGTACACTATCCCCTGGCGGGTGAGAGGGCGGCCGTGAACATTCAAAAATAGAATATCGCTTTCCCGCTTCCCGCACAAACGCCGGCGCAAGGAATTTAAGTAAGCCTTCACAGCCCGAACAGCCGGGTCACCTAAGGGGATAATCCGTTCCTTATTTCCCTTGCCCAGGCAGCGAACATATCCGACATCCAACGAGACATCGGACAAACGTAACCCGACCAATTCAGAAACACGGAGACCGCTGCTATAAAGCACCTCCAGCATCGCCAAATCTCGCAGGGCAAGATCGGATTTCTCCCCTGCCCGTAACAGTTTATCCATTGTTGCTTCCGACAACACCTTCGGAAGTGCTTGATTTAGCTTGGGGGTCACTAAATAAGTACTGGGATTGTCATTCCTTCTCCCTTCATCCAACAGGAACGCAAAGAATCCTCGTAAAGTCGCATTGCAACGAGCAATACTGCGCGGTGATTTTCCGTTATCTCTCCATTGAAGAAGGAATAAAAATAGATCATTGGCTTCACAGCCGGTAAAATCTGTCCCCCGCTGTGTAAGGAAGATGATTAGTTGACGCAGATCCCGCTCATAAGCCTGACGTGTATTCTCTGACAGCCCCCGTTCAACATGCAGATAAATCATATACTGCTTCAGTAGTTGTTCCTTGGAGGTCACTTTATCCACTCCTTTCCTAGGAACGTTCTACACGGCAAAGGGATTTTCCTTTCCAACTGTTTTCCCTGCAAAAATTATCGTTCTTTCTGAGCATTCGGGAACAACTGAATGACAAACTTGCTCCACCCCGGTGTTTCAACACGCAGTGGGTTTCCGATTGGTCTTTGCTCATTATGTAAGTGTGAAGACATCCAAATGTTAAACACCGCAGCTACCTTTGGTAAGAGTACGGCTAGAATTATTAGGAGTATTAATATCCTTCCCAGGTAAAGGAAAAAAGCACTCCAGCGTTTTGTCGGCAATGCACTCCCCCCTATCCCTAAAACCTATGCATCACCGGATTGTCCTTATCCTGGAAAAATGAAAGGACGATTGAAACAAAAGTGGAACCCGTTTTAAACGGATTCCACTCAAATACATTAGCCACGAGCTGCTGGAACCTAAACTTAGAGTACTTCCTCCAGTGGCGTATACTCCATGTTTAGCGCTTCGGCGACTGCCTGATAGGTTAACTTACCGTTAACGACGTTAACTCCTTTACGAAGCGAACGATTTTTCTGGATCGCTTTAAAATAACCACTATTTGCTATCTCCAGCACATACTCCAGCGTTACATTGGTTAGGGCATAGGTCGACGTCCGGGCAACTGCTCCGGCTATATTGGCGACGCTGTAATGGATAATCCCATATTTAACATAAGTGGGATTACTATGGGTTGTCACCCGGTCAGTAGTTGCTATATTACCGCCTTGGTCGATGGCAACATCGACGATGACACTTCCAGGCGTCATTGTCTTCACCATTTCTTCCGTAACCAAACGAGGCGCTCGGGCGCCAGGGATCAGTACGGCCCCCACAAGCAAATCCGCTTTAGCTACACTCCTCGCAATATTATAGGGATTGGACATCAATGTTCTTACCCGGCCATTAAAGACCTCATCAAGCTCCCTTAACCGCTGGGCGTTCTTTTCGATAATTGTTGCTCCTGCGCCCAGGCCAATAGCCATCCTGGCCGCATTTGTACCCACTATTCCGCCACCGATAATGGTTATATTTGCGGGAGTTACTCCAGGGACTCCGCCCAGCAAAATCCCTCTTCCCCCATTGGGTTTTTCAAGTAATTGTGCTCCGATTTGAATAGCCATTCTCCCGGCAACCTCACTCATCGGAATAAGCAAAGGCAATGAACCATTATCTAATTGGATGGTTTCGTAGGCAATCGCCACCACTTCTTTTTCCATGAGGACTTTGGTTAATTCCGGTTCATTCGCCAAATGCAAAAAGGTTAACAGAATTTGTTGGGGTTTAAAATATGCGTATTCGGTGGCAAGGGGTTCTTTGACCTTTATGATCATGTCGGCGTTCCAAACTTCTTCAACAGAGTCCAGGATCATTGCACCCGCTCCGCTATACTCCTGATCGCTGATTCCACAACCTTCACCTGCGGATTTTTCCACACCAACTTGATGCCCATTCAAAGTTAAAGCATGGACCCCTGCAGGGGTAATTGCTACCCGACTTTCATTGTTTTTAATCTCTTTTGGTATTCCAATCAGCATAAAACTACCTCCGTCATAATCATTAACCCTCATCTGTTTATTATAAGCATGTATTATGCTATACGCAAGCTTAAGAGGTTTGATGCCTCAATTGTCCGCAATATAAGACCTATACGGCTTCCCAATAAGCACTCCCACTTGTATTATTATATTCCAAAAAAGCGAACTCCAAGTATTGAAAAATATCCTTGCACGACGCCGACAGCAACTGCTCCTACAGTAACAAAAGTTGCTGCAGCCGTATAATATAGAAATTCTCTGCGCAGTGATTCCCCTCTCGCCTTACCTCGAAGTAACAGAAACGAAAAAATAGTGGCAAGTCCTGCTCCGAGAAGCAGCAATGGAATAGCCAATAAGGCGGGTATAAGAACGGTAATTAGAATCAAGCCGAGCCCAAACGTCCCTTTAACCCCAATGATAAAACTGACGGTAAATCCAAGGATAAATCCCCGGGTAAAGACAATGATATATATTAAAGGGGCCCCAATGATCGTGAGTCCTAAAATCCAAATTCCGGCCATCATTATAAACATGTCCCTGGCAAGCGCACTCAAGAAAACCGGATCAAGAGTTTTCGGTTGACTTTGTAAAAGTGTATCCAGGAATTTCCCCAATTGGGAGGTTTCAGATACCTCTAAGGCGCCAACTCCGACCGCTCCAAACACCACACCTGCAAGATAGACACTTGAGAGCGTAAGATAAATGACACAATATTGACGAATGTGTTCGCCAAGTTTTTTCCACATCTTGAACATCCCCCCCCATACATCCTATGAAATTTTATTCCATGAACTGGGAAAGTATGCCCTCAACTCTACCGAATACACCCATCCTCTTCCGCCTTTGGTTCAACATGTCGTGCTTTATTATAATCTGTAAAAATCAGCCGATTCGACCCTTAACAAGTAAAATCCCGAGTATAGTTTTAGCGTCCTTAAACTCGTTCTGTTGGGCCTTTTGTACAGCCTCAGCCCAGGGGATTCTTTCCACCTCAATAAATTCGTCGTCATCCGGAGTCAGCGGATCCCAGACCAAATCCCGAGCCAGAAAAAGGTGCAGCACTTCATCTGTAAAACCTGGCGAGGTATAATAGGTACTGATATGTTCCATCGTCCCTCGGTAACCGGTTTCTTCACGGAGTTCTCTTACCGCACAGTCCAGAGGGGGTTCCTGTGGGTCGAGTTTTCCTGCTGGGATTTCCAAAATTTTTTGAGTAATAGCATAACGGTATTGCCGAACCAGGAGCACCTGTTGATCCTTCAAGGCTACGATCGCAACCGCTCCCGGATGCCTAACGACTTCGCGAGACGTTTGAAGTCCATTTGCCAAGTGAACCGTATCACGTTCCACACGGAGCATTCGCCCCTTAAATAGTACTTCTCCCCCGATGCGTTCCTCTTGTTGGTTTTGCTCTTCCAAAGTGTATCCTCCTTTAGGAATGAGTAAAGCGCTTTTGCTAATGTCTTTCTATCATATCGTAGCTAAACCATAGTTACGCCACTTTTCCCGCAGCTTGGGCTTTTCAATCTTTCCGGTCGGGTTTCTGGGCACCTTGTCAAAAATAACCTTTTTAGGCCTTTTATATCTCGGCAAAGCATTGCAGAACTGAAGCAGATTTTCCTCCGTGATATTTCGCCCGGCTTTCAATTCGACAATGGCTAATGAAATTTCCCCGAGACGCTTATCAGGTATTCCAATAACCGCAACATCCTTTACATCTTCATGAGCCTGAAGAAAGTTTTCAACTTCTACCGGATAAATATTTTCTCCTCCGGAAATAATGACGTCCTTTTTACGGTCTACCAGGTAGATAAATCCATCTTGATCCCGGTATCCGATATCCCCTGTGTAAAGCCATCCGTCCCTCAATGCTTTACCAGTTGCTTCCGGATTATTATAATAACCCTTCATAACTCCGGGACCTTTGACAATAACTTCTCCCTTCTCTCCGTACTGCAAGGGAACTCCACTGTCATCGACTATCTTCACTTCCCAGCCGAAACCCGGGATTCCAATGGCCCCAACCTTGTAAATGTTCTCAATTCCAAGGTGGACACAACCTGGACCGGTTGATTCACTTAACCCGTAATTGGTATCGTACAACTGATTGGGAAAAAACTTTTTCCACTGGATGATCAGGCTGGGCGGAACAGGTTGGGCACCAATATGCATCAAGCGCCATTGCTCCAGGCGATAATCGTTTAAGTCAACCTTCCCGCTCTCGATCGCGTCCAGGATATCCTGTGCCCAAGGGACAAGCAGCCACACTATTGTAGACTTTTCTTCAGATACAGCTTTGAGGATCCATTCCGGTTTCACCCCACGGAGTAGCGTGGCTCTGGAACCGACAAGCAGGCTCCCGAACCAATGCATTTTAGCTCCGGTATGATACAAGGGCGGAATACAAAGAAAATTGTCTTCATGATTTTGCTTGTGATGTACGTTTTCCGTGATGCAGGCCGAATATAAATTGGCGTGGGTTAGCATAATGGGTTTCGGAACCCCCGTTGTCCCGGAAGTAAAATATAACCCCGCCTCATCTTGTTCGATAATATTAATGTTGGGACAATCGGCAGGAAATTCCTCCAAGAGTTTGAAATAATCCTCCGTCTTATCCGGACAGCAGCCGCCAACAAAAATAATACTCTGCAAAGATTCCAGTGTGGATTGGATTTTGCTCATTCTCTCCAGGAACTCCGGCCCATAAACCAGCACTTTTGTCTGAACAGTTTCAAGGCATTTTGCAATTTCCTCCGCTGTGAATCGAAAGTTTAAAGGGACTACCACAGCTCCGGTTTTCAAAATACCGAAATAGATTGGCAGCCATTCAAGACAGTTCATCATCAGCAAGGCAACTTTATCACCTTTTCGGATATTTCGGGACAACAGGAAATTGGCAAACCTGTTTGTCATACTTTCGAATTCAAGCCATGTTATTTCTCTTCGAGAGTTTAAAGCCGGTTCAAGTTCGATAAGACTGGTCTCACAAGGGTATTTTTGTGAATTTAGCTTAAGTAATTCCATTATAGTCATATAAAAACAACCTCGATTCTGCCATTCTGCTCAATATAAGATTAAATTGATAAAATAAAGATAAGGCTCAAAAGCCTTACAATCCCTCGCACCAAATTTTTGTTATTATTCTGTCGAACTAGTGAAAGGCTAAAAAGTACCATACTGAATATTTTTTACATTTCTTGCGAATATTATAAATAAGGTACCCAAACTGGGAGGGGTTTTATCTTAATGAAACCAATAGAACATAATACTGAATCAATTAGGCTGACATCGTCTGAAATAGGGCATCTTTGGAATACTTATATGCTGGAGTCAACGGTACATCATATGTTCTCCTATTTTTTACAACATGTCGCAGACGTAAACATTAAAGAAATACTTGAGATATGTGTATATACGACAAATGATAGTCTTGGCTTATTAGAAAATACCTTTAAAAAAGCTGGCCTGCATACCACCAGGGGGACAATTTCGGAGGACGTATGCTTGACGGCCCCACGTTTATTTTCAGATATCTTCTATATACTTTATCTAAACTGTATGGCTCAATTTGCTTTAACGACATTTAGTACTGCATATTCCCAAAGCTCCAGAGACGATATAAGACAAATCTTTAAAGATTATCTTAATAAACTAATCCTCGTGAATCAACTGGTCACAGAATTGATGCTGAAAAAAGGCTTCTACGTTAGAACTCCTTCTGTGCCGACAAGACCCGAAATGGATATTGTTACGAAGGAAAGTTTTCTAACATGTTCCCTTGGTTTGACCGAAGAGGAATATTAGGTATAGGTCCTTGGACAGGATTAATCGTCTATAGTCTAAACTTTATTCACGCAGCCTTAATCTACGTTTATCAAGTATGGCTGGATGGTGTATATGAACGCAAAAAGTAAACGAATTATATTTATTATCGTGCACTTTTATGTGCACTATTTTAAATACCATTTCTTGGGGTATTTTACAATTTACAGTTCCCTCCCGTATAAACTGGCTCTCAATATCCGAAAGCCACGGCTACTTGGCCGGCATGGCCTCTGGTACGTCCCAGGTAAGCGTGTTGGACTCTTTCATCATTGACAAGCTCGCTGGGCTTGCCGCTAATTACCACCTGTCCCCGCTCGATAACGATGGCTCTGTCGGCGACTCTGAAAGCTGCAGCGGCGTTTTGTTCTACAAGGATTATCGTCGTACCGTCTTCTCTCAATTCTCTCAGAGCCGCCATAATCTCGGCGACTACCATCGGCGCGAGTCCTATGGAGGGCTCATCCAGCATGAGCAGTTTCGGCTTGGCCATCAGGCCCCGCCCTATGGCCAGCATCTGCTGCAGGCCGCCGCTTAAGATCCCGGCTGTTTGCATCTCCTTGCCCTGCAGGGCAGGGAATATTCGCAAGACCCTTTCCATATCTTCACTCAGTTTATCTTTATCTTTAAGATAACGGTGGAACGCGCCCAAGAGCAGATTATCCCGAACGGTAAGCGCATTGAATATCTGCCGGTGCTCCGGCACCAGAATCAAACCCTGCTTCACAATATATCCCGGGGACTGGCGAGTGATCGGTTTGCCCTTAAATAATATTTCACCGGTTTTCGCAGGGTATATGCCGGACAGCGCGCCCAGAAGAGTACTTTTTCCGGCGCCATTGGCTCCCAGCACAGCAACGATCTCGCCCTCTCTGGCCTGAAAGGTCACCCCGCGCAGGGCCTGTACATGTCCGTGAAACACTTTAAGACCATTTACATCCAGCATATTCATCCTGATCATCCTCCCCAAGATAAGCTTTCTTTACTTCATCGTTCCTCTGAATCTCTTCCGGAGTCCCTTCAGCGATTGCCGTACCGAAATTCAAAACCAGAATCCGGTCGGCTACATCCATCACTGTTTCCATGTCATGCTCCACCAGGACTAAGGTAAAGCCTTTCTCTTTTAATTTTTTTAAAAAGTTGGCCAGCTGTTTCGTCTCGCCGGCGTTAAGCCCGGCGGCCGGTTCATCCAGAAAGACCAGTTCAGGGGAACCTGAAAGCACCCTGGCAATCTCCAGCAGCCGTTGCTTACCAAAGGGCAGTGCCGACGCGGGAGTATTGATATCTTTTCCGAGTCCCAGTTCTTCGATGACTTCCAGCGATTTTTTCCGGACCTGCTCCTCTTCCCCGGCTACTCCTGGCAGACGCAGCAGCGATTGGATAAAACCTTTCCTGCCGCTGAGATAAGCGCCGACCATGACGTTTTCCAACGCTGAAAGGCTGTTGAAAAGCTGAAGATTCTGAAATGTACGCGCGATGCCCAGATTTCTGATTTGAAAAGGCTTCAACCCGCTGAGGCGTTGACCTTTGAATGTAGCTTCACCTTCGTCCGGAGGGAGCATGCCCGTGAGAAGGTTGAAAACCGTGGTTTTCCCCGCGCCGTTGGGCCCGATAAGCGCAAAGATCTCACCCTTATTAATCTTAAAATTGATGTGTTCGACAGCCATTACGCCGCCGAAATGCTTGGTCAGTCCGCCTACTTCAAGAAACATGGTGCTCCCTCCGCCTAGATATGATCAAATTTTCGTGTTTTCTCCCGCTTCATCTAAATCGGTTTTCTTCCGCCATCCGCTGCTTAAACCCTCCGGTTTAAAAATCATTGCCAGGACAAGGATCAGTCCGAAAAATATGATCTGATATTCCCCACCCGCCTGAGGGATAACAAGAGGAACCAACCACCTGAGCACTTCGCCCAGGGCCACCACCAAAACCACGCCGAGAACAGGGCCCCAAATGGTGCCCAGTCCTCCGATAACCGCCATCAGTACGAACTGGATCGACATGTTGAAGTTAAAGGGAGCAGGGCTGATGAAGGTAATGTAATAGGCATAGATTCCTCCGCCCAGACCCGCAAGAAAAGCGCTGAACACAAAGGCCTGTAATTTCAAAGCGGCGGTATTGATTCCGTTCGCCTCGGCGGCTACTTCACTGTCCCGGATAGCCCGCAGCGTGCGGCCGATCCTGGAACGGTCAAGGTTGCGCACGCCCAGGAACACCAGCAGCACAACCACACAGATGAGGTAATAAAATTTGATATCCCGGTTGAAAACAAAACCACCGATATTCAGGTAAGGAATACCTGTCAGTCCGGAAGGGCCGCCGGTCAGTTCTCCGCCCTCGTTGAAAAAGATGTTGATCAGGATTCCGAACGCCAACGTTGCCAGGGCCAGGTAGTGCTCTTTGAGCTTCAAAGTGGGCTTGCCTATAACAACTCCCACCAGCGAGGAAAGGACGATCGCTGCCAGAAGGGCAGAAATAGTTCCCCAGTGATAGCGGGTTGTTAAAATAGCCACCGCATAAGCGCCGATGCCGAAAAAAGCTGCCTGCCCAAAAGACACTTGCCCGGCGTATCCCATGAGGATGCCAAGCCCCTCCACCACTAGAGTATATATGCCTATGACAATAATAATACTGAGCAGATAGTTGCTTTTCAGCAAAAACGGCAACACCAAGAAACATACGGTTACCGCTGCAACGAGTAAATATTTCGTTAAGCTACCCCTATGCACTACACTTTCCTCCCAGAAACAACGCCGATAATTCCCTGCGGTCTAAATAAAAGGACAATAATCAAAACAATCATGGCTATGGCGTCTTTAAATCCGGAAGAAATCAGACCAGCCCCGAAAATTTCAAGAACACCAAGCAGGAGTCCGCCGATAATGGCACCCCCGACATTGTTTATTCCTCCGATAATTGCCGCTACAAAACCTTTCAGCCCGAGGGTGAAGCCCATATCATAGGTAGCCAGCGTAATCGGGGTTATAAATACGCCCGCGGCGGCGCCCAGTGCCCCACTAATGACAAAAGCCATCAAGGACAGGATATATGGGTTGATACCCATTAGTTTCGCCGCAAGACGGTTGATGACACATGCTCTGACAACCTTTCCCCAGTAAGTCTTTTCCATGAAAACGAACAAACCGGTAACAGTTACTATTAGAAGTCCAAAAATCCAAATGCTCTGGGTGTTTACGGCGGCGCCCCACACCATCAAAGGACCCCCCTGCGTGAAGGCCGGCAGGGAGTAAGGGTTCGTCCCCCAAATTAAAAGCGCAAGGCCGCGGAGCATTATTGACAGGCCGATGGTGACGATAATCAAAGTTATGCTTGAGCCGTTACGTATCGGGTTAATCGCCAATCTCTCCACCAAGCCGCCAACAAGCGCGGTTATAATCACTGAAAGGCAGAACGCCGCAGGAAGGGAAAAACCCGCTGCAGAAAAGGTGCAGGCGGAAAGTGCGCCCAAGGCGACAAACTCGCCTTGGGCCATGTTCAGAATGCCGGTAATATTATAGGTTGTCACCAGGGCAAGTGCAATCAGGGCATATATGCTCCCGAGCGTCAAGCCGGAAAAAAGAAACTGTAAATACAGGTCGTTAATGTGCACTATTACACCGCCTTGAAGCTATTTAATCAAAGTCCACTTGCCATCTTTAACCATTACCATGACCATGCAGTCGTCCGCCAGCCCGTTATGATCCTTATCGGACATATTGAACACACCGGAGATGCCTACAAAGTTCTTGGTTTGTTCCAATGCATCCCTTACTTTTGCCCGGTCAGTGCCGGCTTCTTTGATCGCGTTAACCATCATATTGAAAGCGTCCCAGGCATGACCACCGAAAGTGCTCGGAGGGGTATTAAATTTGGCGGTATAGTCTTTTGTATATGACACGAGAACCTGCTTCTGCGGGTCATTGTCAGGAAGTTGATCAGCCACAACGATTTTGCCTACGGGGAATTCAATACCGTTGGCTGCGCTGCCGGCCACATCAAGGAAGTTTTGGTTGGCAATACCGTGGCTGTGAATCATGGGTATGTTCATAGCCAGTTGACGGTAATTACTGGTTACAATCGCAGCGGAAGGAGGAATCGCCCACACCATAACTGCCTGGGCGTCGCTGCTTTTAATTTTGGCCAGTTGGGCGGACATTTCCTTGTCGGTTGCTTCAAACTTATCCTGCAGGACAACACTCATACCGTTATCCGCCGCGGCTTTGACCAAGGCTTTTTGTCCCCCATCACCGTAAGCGTTGTTCATGGAAAGGATGGCGATTTTCTGGATGCCTTTGGATTTTGCATATTTAATCATCCCTCCGGCTACGGTCGCGTCACTCTGAGCCATTTTAAAAACCCACTTGCGATCGCTTACCGGCTCGACAATTTTGCTGTTGGTAGCCAGCGAGATCAGAGGGACACCTTCCTTCTGCACCGTATCAACCATGGCCAGTGACGTGCCACTGGCGCTTGAGCCGATGATACCCACTACTTTTTCCTGGTTGATTAATTTCTTGACCGCCAGAACGCCTTCTGTCTCTTCGCTTTTATTATCAAGGACGATCAATTTAACCTGACGCCCATTGATTCCGCCTTTAGCGTTTAACTGGTCTGTCAGCATCTGCAGGGTGTCTCTTTCCGGAATACCGAGGGAAGAAGACGGACCGCTGATATCCAGCACCGCGCCGATGTTGATCGGGTCACCTTCTTTAGATGTGGGACTCTGTGACGAACAGCCAGCGGCAAAGATCAAGGTTAATAATGCCAACACACTAATTAATGAGATCGTTATCCTTTTAGTCATTTTATTAGCCTCCGTTTGATAAAATTAAACAAATAAAAAAACACCTCGAATGAGAGTGCCCAGATCGACAACTTCATTCTACCAATCTACCCGTTCTACTATTTTAACCATATTACCACCTGCCTTTGATCCCTAAAGAGAAAGAGGTCAAGAAACTACTAATTCTACACCATAGTTTTATCATAATTTCAGAATAGATTCAATAGGTTAAATTTCACCTGAAGGGGCATCAAAGGAGGGTGCTATATTCTTTTGGCACCCTTTTGGCACCCGAAAGCAAAAGGCACTGAAAAAGTCTGTTTATCCGGGCAGGATAAGCAGACTTTTTAACACACTAATCCTGGATAGCGTGATATCCTGCATTAAATGCTTCGACATTTACTTCAAGCAGCTTTTCCGGAACAATTTCCTTTAATGCTTCATCCCAAATTTGCTTTTCTATGGCTGTTTTGGCAGCCATCAGACCCAGTAAAACTATATTTACAACTTTGATGTTTCCACACTGTAAGGCTATCTTTAAGGCATCTAACGTAAAAACGTTTTTGTATTTTTGACTCAACGTCCTAACTATCTCTGAGGGATACTTAGCTTTACCTACTATTACCGGCATAGGATCAATTTTTTGACTATTAATAATAATCATGCCCTCATCCTTCACATAGTCAGCCCATCTTAATGCTTCAAGCTCTTCAAAAGCAAGGAGGATATCCGCTTCATGTTTTTCTATCAAAGGTGAATGAATCTTCCGGCCAAATTTAACATATGTTACAACACTACCGCCTCTCTGAGCCATGCCATGTACTTCAGAAAGCTTGACAGCATAATCTTTTTTTAAGGCAACGGCTCCTAATATCCTGCTAGCCAGCAGCGTCCCCTGTCCGCCTACGCCTACAATCATAATATTTAAATTATCCATTAAGCGCACCTGCCTTTTCTGCACTATCCGACGTTTCAAATGCATTGAAACTGCATACTTTCGTACATAATCGGCATCCGACACACAGCGCTTCATTTACTTCAATAAAATCTCCCTTATCAGCAAGAGCAGGACAACCGATAGCCAAACATTTCCGGCATTTTTTACACTTTTCCATATCTATCTTTAATGCCCCGGCATGTTTAACATTCTTTAACAGAGCGCATGGTCTTTGGGAGATAATTACAGAAGGTTCTGGCGACGCGATTTCTTCTTTGACAATCTTCTTTAATTCTTGAATATCGAACGGATCAGCAACCCTTACTCTATCGACTCCAATTGCCCTGGCAAGTTTTACTAAATCAACCTGCCTGGTAACTTCACCCTTAATTGTTAAACCGGTTGTGGGATTGTCTTGATGACCTGTCATACCTGTTGTTGAATTATCCGGAATTATTACAGTTGAATTACCTTTATTATAAACAACATCAATCAACCCGGTTATTCCAGAGTGGATGAATGTTGAGTCTCCAAGGATCGCTACTGTCTTTTTCGCAAACTCCGCCCCCCTTGCTTTTTCCATCCCAAGTGCATTACCGATGCTGGCGCCCATACAGATAACGGAATTCAGGGATTCAGTAGGCGGCTGTGCTCCAAGTGTATAACAACCTATATCACCGATCACATTCAGTTTAAGTTTGCTCAGAACATAATGCAGGCCTCTATGCGGACATCCCGGACACATTACAGGCGGTCTTAGGGGTATGTTTTCCATCAGCGGTTCATTTACTTCCTGCTTAACTCCGAGCAGCTTTTCTTTGATTAATTGAGCGGTCAGTTCACCAATAACAGGAAGAAATTCTTTTCCGATAACTTTGATCCCATTTTTTTTGATTTCGTTCTCCAAAAATGGTTCCAATTCTTCAACGACATAAAGTGTTTCAACTTCAGAGGCAAACCTGGCAATAAGTTGTTCCGGCAGAGGATATACCATCCCGATTTTCAAATAGGAAACATCACCAAAAGCTTCTTTGGCATATTGATATGCTATCCCACTGGTAATCACACCTATTTTTTTGCTTCCCCATTCTATAGTGTTTAAATTAGCTGTCTCTGCGTACTCCTGTAAGGCAAGCATTCTTTTTTCTACTTCAACATGTCTTCTTCTGGCCATTGCAGGCATCATTACATATTTATTAATGTCCTTGGTATAATATTTAAGCTGATAATCTACCCTCTCTCCTGTTTCAACGGCACTCTGAGAGTGTGAAATCCTTGTCGATAGTCTGACTATCACAGGGCAATCGAAGCTCTCGCTTATCTCGAAAGCTTGTTTGACGTAATCCAAACATTCCTGACTGTCGGAAGGTTCAAGCATCGGAACCTTTGCTGCCCGGGCATAGTGCCTGCTGTCCTGTTCATTTTGCGAGCTGTGCATTCCCGGATCATCGGCTATCATCAAGACCAAGCCGCCGTTTATTCCGGTATAGGATACTGTAAACAAAGGATCCGCCGCGACATTCAAGCCAACATGCTTCATTGCACAGATTGCTCTGGCTCCGGCAAAAGCGGCTCCGATTGCCACTTCCAGGGCAACTTTCTCATTAGGTGACCATTCTGCATAGATATTATTATATTTGGCAATGGATTCGGTTATTTCCGTACTTGGTGTCCCCGGATATGCCGCAGCTACTGTAACCCCTGCCTCATAAGCTCCTCGAGCTGCAGCTTCATTACCGCTCATCAACCGTTTCATCTATAATCCCCCATTCAATCCTTGGAACTACATCACCCTATTCTAAACTTTAATCGACTATATGTAAACTAATATTTAGCTATTCGGCATAAATCACTTTACAATCCCGGCTTCAAATTGGGGATAATCTTATAACAAAAACACCTCCAAGTTTATTCAACATAGAGATGTATGCAATCTGTTTTCAAAACCCTGTATCCCTTGTTATAAGCCAATTCTTATTCCATCATCGACATCCGCAATTTATCAGCGACCATCGCCACAAATTCCGAATTTGTTGGTTTACCACGATCAACGTTAATGGTGTAGCCAAAATAACGATTCATAAAATCTACGTTTCCCCGATCCCAAGCCAACTCTATAGCATGACGAATTGCGCGTTCGACACGACTTGGGGTGGTTTTATATTTACCTGCGATCATCGGATAAAGCTCTTTGGTTACAGCTCCAAGCAGCGATACATCCTGAACCACGCAAACGATAGCATCCCGTAAATACTGGTATCCTTTGACATGCGCCGGTACCCCCATCTGATGGATCATTCGCGTGACTTCAACTTCATAATTCTTCGTCGTCGGCGGCAAAATCCCATTTGAGATTTGTGTATATAACATCCTGTTTGACCCCGCATTTGTTTGTTGAGCTCCACTGAGTGACTCCGAAAAATCATCATGTAATTGGCGAATTCGCTTACCTAATGTTTCCAAATCAAAAGGTTTCAATATGTAGTAATTCGCTCCGAGTTTTACGGCACGTTGGGTCATTGTTTCCTGTCCAAACGCTGTTAAGATAATGATCTTAGGTCTTTGAACTAAATTTTGCAGTTTTTCAAGGACCCCCAAACCATCAAGATGGGGCATAATAATATCTAATAGCACAACATGAGGTTCTTCTCGAGATATTAGTTCCAAAGCCTCATTCCCATGATACGCTACCCCAACTAGGGTCATATCTTCTTGCCGTTCAATAAATTGTTTGACTATCTCGACAAATTCCCGGTTGTCATCTGCCAATAAGACTCTTATAGGCCTTTGCATTTCCTAGAATCCCCCTCATTTTGTACACGTTAAATTTTGCTTTAATTTTAAAATATTAAATGGATGTTCATTTCGACAATAGTTTTCTATACTCCTCCTTTTTAATCATAGAAAAAAGTTAAAATTAAAGAAAGAGCAGTTTTTGTAAAGACTGCTCTTTTCCAAATATAGCTCCAATTTTTATTTCTAAGCCGCTCTGTTTTCGGTCAGTTGACTACTCTCATTGATCATATTTTGGATAAACACCCCATATCCGCGTTGACTATCATTGACAAAAACATGCGTGACCGCTCCGATGATTTTACCGTTTTGAATGATTGGACTTCCACTCATGCCTTGGATAATTCCACCCGTAACCTCCAGTAATCTTGGATCGGTCACTCGCACGATCATATTTTTACTGTCCGTACGATTATGCATCACACGATCAATATTTACCTCAAACTCTTCAACTTTCTCCCCCTGAATCACTGTATAAATCTTAGCAGGACCAACTTTAACCTCAGATTCCCATCCCACCGGAATTGCTTCTTTATAATAGGGATTTACTACTTGGCCGCTTATTGTACCGAAAATACCTGTCATGGTGTTTTTTTCAATTGTCCCTGTAAAAGCCGAATTTGGATCGAAGGAACCGATTTTTTCACCAGGATGACCCCGCTTCCCTTTTTCAATGGCATAAATTGTAGAAGCAACAATTTTACCGTTGAAGACTTCAATTTTCTGATTCGTGTCTGCATCCGTGATTACATGTCCTAGTGCGCCATATTTCTTAGAAACCGGGTCTAAAAAAGAGAGGGTTCCAACCCCTGCTGCTTCGTCCCGAACAAATAAACCCATGCGATACCTACCCGTTTCCACACAATAAATTGGTTTTATAATTTTTTCTAATATCTGGTCTTGATGCTTGTAAAGCACATTTACATTTCCTTTTTGCTCTCCAGCCAGATGAACTGCATTTGACACCTCCTGATCTGTGCGGACCTCCTGGGTGTTAATCTTCAAGAGAATATCTCCTATTTCGATTCCGGCTTCTTTGGCAGGAAATACTTTTCTGCCGGTTATATCGACTACCGGCGCCTGCCCAACCACCATAACACCTTTTGTCTGCAAAGCTACCCCAATGGATTGTCCGCCTGGTATCAATTTTATAGGATTCATTACTTGAACCTCACCGGATTTTAAGGGGAAAATCCCAAAAAGCTTGTAAGACACTTCCAACTTTTCCGACCCTCGAGAATTAGACTTCCCTGATAATACAGTAACAATTGGACTGGATGATACTTTTTCTACCTGAATAACTTTGGACCAAACACCATTTAATTGAATCCCCTCTTTACTGATAAGATAATGATCTGGAAATTTCATCAACCGTTGAACATTTGGATTGAAACTAATGAAGGTACAGAACAAGAGACTGACAAAAATTATAATCCTTCTGTTTTTCACTCTCTTATCATCCTCCACTCTATTTCTCCCCACATCTCTTCCTTATTCCTCCATAAATAGAGTGCCTGTAATAAGTTAAATGAATTCTGATTCTATGTTAAATTAACCAAATTCGTTGCGATTCATCCTGTAAAATAAGTTCCAAATTTTCTAAAACAATACCATAGGGACAGAAAATAAAGATTGCAAAATTATTTTTGCAATCTATAACCATGGGAATCCCTGATTTGATGAATACCATAATCAATTTAACAGATTTTTTATAAGCTTATTTAATGTTAGAGTCGAGCACTCTACTTAAGTTTACCTATGTTGTCCGGAGCGCTGCCATAACTCCTGAGCGTGTTGACGCGTAATTTCTACTTCCCCGCCGCCCAGCATCCGGGCAAGTTCCTCAATACGCTCGAATTCTGACAACGGTTCAACCTGTGTTCTTGTTCTTTCGCCGTTTTCTTCTTTCACAATACCATAATGAACATCTGCAAAGGCGGCTATTTGCGCAGCATGAGTAATACAAAAAACCTGTTTACTTTGAGCAATTTTTGCCAGCTTTTCACCCACTTTATGAATCGTCCTGCCACCAACCCCGCTGTCAACTTCATCAAAGATAAAGGTTCCAACAGACTCTACTTTAGCTAATAAACTTTTTAAGGCTAACATTAAGCGGGACATTTCTCCTCCGGAAGCGACTTTTGCCAAGGGTTTAGGGGGTACTCCGAGATTGGCCGAGAAATAAAATTCTACCATCTCCGCACCACCGCTCGTTGGCTCAGGCTTGGGTACAAAGCGAACTTCAAATCGACTTCTCTCTAAGCCCAAATCTGCAAGTTCAAGGGTTAGCCCACTCTCGATGCGTTCAGCAACTATACGGCGCTTCTGGCTGAGCTGCTCTGAGACTGCTTGATAGGCAAGGAGCGCCATTTTCTTTTCTTTATGGATCGTCTCAAATTGTTCCTGAATATGGGTGATTTGCTCCAACTCTTCAAGCATTTTAAAACGTCTTTCCAAAACGTCACTTAAGGTTGTCCCATATTTACGGAGCCTATTTAACTGAAGTAACCTCTCTTCAATCTGTTCGAGCCTTCCCGGTTCGGACTCGAAATTATCCTTATACACCCTAACTTGGTCAGCCAAATCCTCAACAGCATAATAGATGGCTTCGACTTGATCGATGGCATTAAATTCCTCATCCAGGCGAGCCAACTCTTGGAGGGCTTTGCGAGCTTGACCTAATAGGTCAAAAACTGCGAGCTTCCCTGATGAACCCTCATAAAGTATAGCGTAAGCTTCAGAAACCAAATTCGTTATACGTTCCGCATTGGTTAAGCGTTTCTTTTCCTGGATGAGTTCGGCCTCTTCTCCTGGAAGCGGGTTAATAAGCTCGATTTCCTCAATTTGATAACGCAGGATTTCCTCTTTCTTTTGACGTTCCTCTTCGGAAATAGACAACTCACGTTCTTTGCGGATAATTGCCTGATAGGTTTTCGCCGCTTCATTTACTAAGCTGACGTCGTCTTGAAGCCCCCCCAGCGCATCTAAGAGGTCCCGATGAGTTTCTGGGCGAAAGAGAGACAAATGTTCAATTTGGCCGTGAATATCTACGAGTCCTTCACAGAGTGAACGATAAAGGGTCAGCGGAATTGTCCTCCCCTGAAGACGACAGACATTTTTTCCTGAGACATTCATTTCACGACAGAGAAATAATTGTCCTTCGTCAACGGGATAACCTGCCAATTCAAGCCTCATTACGGATTCTGGAGCAAGATCTTCGAAGACTCCTTCAACCCGCGCCTGCGCTTCCCCATGCCGAATAAGATCAGCACTGGCTCGTCCGCCCAAGAGAACCCCCAGCGCATCAATCAGCATTGATTTTCCTGCGCCGGTTTCTCCCGTGAAAACCGATAATCCCCGGCCAAATTTCAAGCGGACCGCTTCCATGAGGCCGAAATTCTCAACGTTCAACTCAGCAAGCATAATGCCCCCTCCTATCCAAGCAAGCCGGCAAGCCGCTCTAAGACCTCCGAAACAGCTTCTTTCGGCTTGATGACCAAGAGAATCGTGTCATCCCCCGCTACTGTACCGATGATCTCTTCCCAATTGCTATTATCCAGGACCGCTGCCAAAGCATGGGCATTTCCCGGAAGCGTTCGAATGACGACCAGGCTTTCCGTGTCATTAATGGAAACCACGGTTTCGCGCAGTACACGCTTAAGGCGATCCTGCAGGTTCGGCGGATGCACTTCATTAGGAACAGCGTAGCGGTATTCCTCATCTGCACTAGGGACTTTAATTAAACCCATTTCCTTAATATCCCGGGAGACTGTTGCCTGCGTGACGTCAAAGCCGGACAGGTGCAATTTGTCCGCCAGATCTTCCTGGGTACGAATGATCTCCTTGGTAATAATTTCCTGAATTTTCATCTGGCGTCGAGCTTTCATATACTGGCTCCTTTCCCATTAATGCCAACGATCCCTCAATTTCTCGCGTACCACTTGAGGAAAGCTGCGGCTTCCTAACCGAATCAGTTGAGCCTTGATCGGAGCAGTTTTGATAATGACTGTTTCTCCTGAGCAAATCCTGATACTATGCCGCCCATCGAAGGTCACCAGGCATTGCTCCCCGCTTATTAAAATAATTTCAATTTCCTCCAAATCCGAGACAACCACAGGGCGTGCCGACAAGGAATGCGCGGCCAAAGGCGTCAGTAAAATTGCTTGAACATTTGGACTGATGATGGGGCCGCCTGCCGAAAGAGAATAGGCCGTAGAGCCGGTTGGAGTGGCCACTATCAACCCGTCGACCGGATAACTTATGGTGGGTTCCCCCGACAGATTTGCTTGAAGCGTGATTAAGGAGTCGGTGCTCTCTCTGGAAAACGCAACATCATTTAGAACGAGATGCATTTGATCGGCCTCCCCAACCCGCTTAACAACGGCGCTCAACATCAAACGTTCCTGAATTGTATAGTCCTGACGCAGAACCTTTTCTAAGGCACCAAAAACGTCTTCCCGCTCTATCTCACATAAAAAGCCTAGCTGTCCAAGATTAACCCCTAACACGGGGATCCCAAACGATGCTCCTTCGCGAGCTGCTTGAAGAAGCGTTCCATCTCCGCCTAATGAAATAAGAAACTGTGTTCTGCGTTTAATAATATCTTCCCACTCTGTTAAAACGTCCCACCCACGGGCTTCAAACCAAGGTCTGATTTGGAGGCTAAACGTCAAAGCTTCCGGTTTACTCATGTTGAGCCATAAACCAACGACCCTTTCCATTCGTTAATCCGTCTCTTTCTGAGCATTTTGAACCACGCGTTCGAGTTCTAAATGCCAATCTATTCCTGAACCCTTTTGTAACCCCAGCCAAACAAGGTATTCTATATTACCTTCCGGACCACGAATCGGCGAATAATCCACACCCAAAACATGAAAGCCCATATTTTCTGCTTGGCTGAGGACAAACTTCAGAACTTGTTGATGAACTAATTTATCTTTAACGACGCCTTTTTTTCCCACATGTTCACGTCCGGCTTCGAATTGAGGCTTAATTAAAGACAACACCTGCCCGTCTACTTTAAGAATGGCCAGCATGGCTGAGAATATCTTCGTAATTGAGATAAAGGCAACATCTGAAACAATCCAATCCACCTGCTCAGGAAGAGAATATTCATTTAAATAGCGGGCATTCACCCGTTCCATAGAGACAACTCGGGGATCCATACGGAGTTTCCAAGCCAACTGTCCATACCCAACATCCACAGCATAAACTCGCTTCGCCCCGTTTTGCAAAACACAATCTGTAAAACCGCCGGTCGAAGATCCTAGATCCGCAACCACTTTATCCTGAAAAGGGAGCGCAAAGGCTTCAATTGCTTTGGCTAGTTTTAGTCCGCCGCGTGAAACAAACGGCAGGGATTGCCCTTTCAGTTCGATCAAAACATCTTCCGGTAATTCCGTGCCAGGCTTATCCACGCGTTGTCCATCGACAAACACAATTCCCCCCATGATCGTTGCTTTCGCTTTTTCACGGCTGGCTGCTAACCCGTTTTTAACCATTAAAACATCAATGCGTTCTTTTCCTTTTATCACAATATCCCTTCCGTCCCTTCCTTTTGCCCATGAGCAGACTTAACTAGGATCCAGCGACGCGGCGAAACAATTGCAAGCGTTCTGCTGCTTGGACGATCCCCTTGACCGATAAGCCGTGAACGGCATGAAGTTGGGAAATTGATCCCTGATCCACGAAGCCGTCATACCCTAGGCGTTCAAGTGCTACGCCAGCAATTCCTTCCTCTTCCAGAAGTTCTAAAATAGCGCTTCCCATGCCACCCTTGAGGATATGGTCTTCGATCGTGATAATTTTTTTGGTTAACCGTGCATAGTGGGACAGAAGTTGGCGATCGAGTGGGTTAATATAACGCAAGTTAATAACTGCAGCATCCACGCCGCGCTGACGCAGCTCCTGTGCTGCCTGAAGACAGGTCTTAACCATGGTTCCCACCCCAATCAAGGTTACATCCCTGCCTTTGCGTAAAACTTCTGCTTTGCCGATGGGGATTTCTCTGAACGTTGCATCCATCTTTACGCCCTGACCCGCCGATCTTGGGTAACGCAAGGCCACCGGTCCGCAATGCTGCAGGGCAGTATAGAGCATATGCTGTAATTCATTTTCATCTTTGGGAGCCATAAAGATTAGATGAGGAATAGCCCTGAAAATTGAAATGTCAAAGACGCCATGATGCGTAGGTCCGTCATCCCCCACGACTCCCGCACGGTCGATTGCCAAAACAACATTAGCCTGCTGTAAACAGACATCATGCAGTACTTGATCATAGGCCCGCTGAAAAAAGGTCGAGTAGATGGCGACGACCGGTTTGAGGCCCCCAAACGCCAAACCGGCTGCAAAGGTTACGGCATGCTGTTCGGCAATTCCGACATCATAAAAACGGTCTGGAAATTGTCTGGCGAATGCATTCAGGCCGGTCCCGCCTGGCATAGCCGCACTGATTGCTACGACCTCAGGATCTTCCTTGGCGAGCGAACAAAGGGTTTCGCCAAAAACCGTCGTATAAGTCGGCGGAGCAGGTTTCTTGATGAGTTTTCCTGTTTCCGGCTCAAACGGACCAACCCCATGGAAGATATCCGGATTTTCCTCTGCGGGTTTGTACCCTTTCCCTTTACGCGTCAGGACATGGACCAGCACCGGTCCCTTTTTATTTTTAGCCTGGTCTAAAAGCTGTTCGACCAAAGCTTGATCATGTCCATCAATCGGTCCCAAATACGTAAAACCCAGTTCCTCAAAAATCAGTCCCGGAACGAGAAGATATTTTAAACTATCTTTGGCTTTAGCTACCCCTTTAGCAACTTGAGTACCAATAACCGGGATTCGTTTTAAGAGATACTCAATATCCTCTTTACGCTTATTATACCGTGGGTCAGCCCTCAAGCGGCTAAGGTAGGCTGACATGGCCCCTACATTCGGGGCAATAGACATTTCGTTATCGTTAAGCACCACAATCAGATGAGTTTGACTATGTCCGGCATGGTTTAAGGCCTCATAGGCCATGCCACCTGTCATTGCCCCGTCTCCGATCACCGCCACAACATTGTGTTTCTCTCCCAGGACATCCCGTGCTTTGGCAAATCCAACAGCAGCGGAAATGGACGTACTGGAATGACCTGTTTGAAAGCAATCACAGTCGCTTTCAGCCCGTTTAGGAAAGCCGGACAATCCATTATATTGACGAATGGTCTCAAACTGGTCCAATCGGCCGGTTAAGAGCTTATGTACATAGCTCTGATGACCCACATCCCAGATAATCTTGTCGTATGGGCTATCAAATGTCCGGTGTAACGCCAAGGTGAGTTCTACGACCCCAAGGTTCGGCGCCAAATGTCCGCCATTCCTGGAGACCACGTCAATCAATACTTCCCGAATCTCTTGCGCTAGTTTGTTAAGTTCGTGGAAATCTAAAGTGTGCAAGTCCTTCGGCGCATGAATACTTTCGAGCAGTCCCATCCTTCTTGCCCCCTTTCTCGACCTCTTTCAATGCTGACGATGTTCAATATAGTATGCCAGGTCACTTAGAAAGATTGCGCCTTCATCTAATGGTTTTAAAGCAGCTTGTGCTTTGAGAATTTGGGCATGCAATTGATGCTCTGCGCCTTTGAGCCCAAGCAAAGAAACGTAGGTCGCTTTACCCTGACGAACATCGCTTCCTGCAGACTTACCATTACCAAGTATTGCACTGTTCCCTGCCACATCCAAGATATCATCTTTTATTTGAAATGCCAATCCCAACGCTTGGGCATAATCGGTCAGTGCCTTAACCTGCTGCTCCGTTCCTCCCGCTAAAATTCCCCCCAGTTGTACAGAAGCTTTTATCAAAGCACCTGTTTTCCTTGTATGAATCTTTTCTATTTCATCCAGGTTCAGCGTTTTTCCTTCACCGGCCATATCCGCAACCTGCCCTCCAACCATACCGTCTTTTCCGGCGGCTGCAGCAACTGCACGAATAATCCGCAGCTGTCTCTCAGGCTGGCCAACTCCTGGGTCGGCGAGCAGTTCAAAGGCATAAGTCAATAACGCATCCCCAGCCAAAATTGCGTTAGCCTCCCCAAATACCTTATGATTTGATAATCTTCCCCTTCGATAGTCGTCATTATCCATAGCCGGTAAATCATCATGAATTAAAGAATAGGTATGAATAAGCTCCAACGCAACTGCAGCAGGCAGGACCCTTTCCACGTCTCCTCCCACGGCTTCTGCAGAACCCAGCGCCAAAACCGGTCGGATACGTTTCCCTCCGCCGCATAGGGAATAAGACATGCTCTGATTTAAGGTATCTTTATCCTGCAGCAATTGGGCGAGGTACTGTTCAACCATGGTGAGATAGCGTTGAAAGGTTACCTTGAACACGTTGACCTTCATCCTTCCATTTCAAAACTCGCGGGTTTTATCTGCAACTGTCCATCCGGACCAACAAGTAATATTTCCATCTGTTTTTCCGCTTGATTGAGTACGCTGGAACAGTACTGAACAAGACCCACACCTTCCTTAAATAAACTCAAGGCCTCTTCCAGGGGAAGATCTTTTTGTTCCAGTGTTTTAACTATCTTTTCCAGATGTTGAAGACCTGTTTCCAGAGTAACCGTTTCTTCTGCCTGCTCATCCAATATAGCCGGCGGTTCTTTAAGCTCTGAAGGCTCAACAAAGAGGTCGTCCGTCCACTTTTCTCTGCTCATGGTGTAAGCTCCTTCTCTAACACTAGACCACTTAAAGTTCCTTCCCCTAAACGAATCCGAATCTGTTCCTTTAACTCTACCTGGCTCGCGGAGCGCAAAAGGGTTCCTTCTGCATCGTAAGTCAAAGAGTACCCCCGGCCGAGAATAGCCAAAGGACTCAGTAAATCCAGTTTCGCAGTCAACAGATTCAGTATATCATTTTTATCCGCCAGAAATCCAGTCATACTCTCCTGCAGGCGCATTTGCAGGCTATCTATACGTTGACGATTCTGGTCGATCCGCCAGAAAGGATCTTTGAGTGCCCCCCTGTTGGCAAGCCCTTCCAGGATCCGCCGTTTCCGCTCGATGAGCATCCCCATCCCACCTTGCAGCCGAACACTCAATTGGGCCACATATAACTGCAAATCCTGCAAAATAGGTACGGCCAGTTCAGCCGCCGCCGAAGGGGTTGGCGCTCTTAAATCCGCTACGTAATCCGAGATAGTCACATCCGTTTCATGCCCCACGGCTGAGATGACCGGTATGACTGATGCTGCTATAGCCCGGGCAACCAGTTCAGTGTTAAAGGCCCATAGTTCTTCTAAAGAACCACCCCCACGGCCAATGATAATAACATCTACTGCTCCATAGCGGTTCAGCCGGGCGATCGCCTCAGCCAATTCCTGCGGCGCTGCTTCCCCCTGGACGGCAGAGGGTGCCAGGATCCAGGACATCCCCGGATGGCGACGACCCATAATGTTAATTATATCCCGAATGGCAGCTCCCGTCGGGCTCGTCACAATCCCAATTCGCCGGGGAAAACGAGGGATCTCTTTTTTGGTTAAGGGGTCAAATAACCCTTCCTCAGCCAGTTTCTTTTTAAGTTGCTCAAAGGCCAAATAAAGCTGTCCGAGTCCGCTGAGCTCCATCTCTTCGGCGTAAAATTGAATAGTTCCTTCCCGCTCGTACATACGTATGTTTCCCCGGATCATGACCTTTAACCCATCTGTCGGGACAAATCGCACGCGTTCAGACCTGCTTCTAAACATGACCCCCTTGAGACTGGACGACTCGTCTTTCAGCGTAAAATACCAGTGTCCGGAAGCACGGTGGTTTTTAAAATTGGAAAGTTCACCACTAATCCAACAGTTATGTAATTCCACTCTGTCCTGCAGGACTTGACCGATTTGGTTCACAAGCTCGGATACTGTCCATATTTTGGGCACAATCTTCACCTCACTCCGCCTGGCTCAAAAAGCACGGCAACAACAAAAATCCAGGTCCGACCAGCCATCTTTATGGGTTGAGCGGATCAACTACCGATAATTCATCAATACGCTTATTACATTCTTCAATTGTTGCTTTTCCTTCCTTAAAATCTTGTTCTATTTGATTCAGTAGATGCTTTTTCTGTTCTATGACTTTAGCAGCCTTTTCGTATTTTTCTTTAAGCACCGGATCATTTTCTTCTTTTATATAATCTGCGTAATTTTGAGTCACTAGAGTATCTCTTCTATAAAAAATTCTTGTTTCAAGGTCGATTTTGGGTTGTTCCGAACTTGGCGGCGCTAATTCGCGTATTAACTGATCAGCTTCCGGAGACATAGGCATTTCTTTAAGTTGTCGTTCAGCCTCCCTAATTTTTTCCCAATCTTCCTCAGTATTTCTGGGCATTGCTCCAAGTGCTTTTTCCATTTTCACTTGTCTATCATGATATTCGGTTTGTAATTGTTCAAGTCGTGCTTTTTTTGTTTCAATATCTGATTTTTTTGCATAAACCGCATAAGAACCAATACTGAGCGAAACCGCTAATAACGTAACAATTGATACTATTTTAAATAGCTTCATTTGTAACGCCTCCTATTAATAAATTATACCATCTACTCGCACGGATTAAATGAGAGCGTTAAAAACAAAAACAAGCGGTAAGAAAATCAATCCTTTCCCCCTGTATTGAATCGATGATTGAAATCGGAAGTCCAAAGTTCGAACCTCGTGCCTCGCGCCTCGAACCTCGCGCCCCGTGCTCACATCCGGCTTTGAACGACGGCCACAGTCTCCGCACAAAGGGCAGTTGCTTGTTCTAATAGTCTGGTTCGTTCAGCCTTTACCCGCTCTTGATAACCCTCATCTTTTATCTGGGGAAGGTTAATGTCGACACTCAGCATTGCTGATTTCAGCGCACTTTCCGCTAAATAAGCCGCAACGCCAACATCACTGATCGCGCCAAGGTTGCCAATTGGAGCAAGTTCCTGAGCTAATTGCAGGATTTTATAACAATTTTGGGCAATTCCCAGCGGGGTATCCGTAGCCGAGACTAAAGCCTTTTGCAGTTTCTCAGTACGCACGGTTTTTTCCTCCGCCGTACTTTTCGGTAATTTTAAAACAGCCATAAAATTCGAGAATTCGGCGATATCCTGACTCAGTCCGGTTTTAAGTAAGGCAAGTACCCTTTCGGCCTGAGCTAGAATCTCTTGCACTTGCGGTTCTACCTCTCGATACTTTTCCTTACCCAATGTGAGCCGAGCTACCATACAAGTCATCGCCGCCGCCAGGGCTCCAACATAAGCGGAAACACTACCCCCACCCGGTGTCGGTGAAGAGCTGGCAGACACGGCCAGAAATTCTTCCGTCGTCCATTCCCAAATCTTACTTGTATCCATTAATACGTCCTCCCTTGCAGGGCGATTCCTTTGAGCACATTACGCAGCACCAAGGCAGTGGTCAAAGAACCAACCCCACCCGGTACCGGGGAAATCAAGGCGGCGACTTCTTGAACAGTATCAAAATCCACATCTCCGCAAATTCCGCCTGGAATTTCATTGATCCCGGCATCAACAACTATCGCACCCGCTTTGACCATATCCTTTTTGATCAATTTTGCGCGTCCTACGGCGACAATCAAAATATCAGCCTGACTGGTAAAAGCCCCTAAGTCGGGTGTTTGGGAGTGACAAATAGTCACAGTAGCATTGTGTTTCAAGATCAGAAAAACAAGGGGTTTACCGACAGTTTCTCCCCGCCCGACGATGACAACATGTTTTCCCGCAATCTCAACCCCACAACGCAGCAGTAATTCCATACAGCTTTGCGGGGTTGCTGGGAAAAGCCCGTCCTGGCCGCTTAAAATATACCCCCGATTGAGCGGATGAACCCCATCGACGTCCTTGTCCGGACGTACTGCGGCCATGATCTTTTCTTTGCGTATTCCCTTAGGCAGGGGAAGTTCAATCATAATGCCATGAACTTCCGTGTCCTGGTTCAGACCTTCAATCCGCTCTAAAACTTCGGTTTCGAGAGAATCTGCCGACATTACGAAGAGTTCGAAGGCCATGCCTATACCCTCACAAGCCTTCTGCTTTGAGTGGGCATAAACGACTGAAGCCGGGTCATCTCCGACTAAAATCACCGCGAGTTTTGGCTGTAACCCTTTATTTTTCCACTGGGTAATTTCCTCACGAATTTCTTCCTTGAGAACCTTGGCTACCGCTTTACCATCCAATAACTGAGCCAATTGACTCAATCCTCACTTCGCTTTAAGATACTGATCAATACCACTGGCAGCCTTTTTACCGGCTCCCATCGCCAAAATAACGGTAGCCGCTCCGGTAACTATATCTCCGCCCGCAAAAACTCCCGGCTTAGAAGTCATTAACGTTTCTGCGTCAGCAACAATGTTACCCCGTTTGCTCAAATCCAATCCCGGAGTAGACGTTGTCACCAAAGGATTCGGTCCTTGCCCAATCGCCACGACTACCGTATCCATCGGAATCTCGATTTCTGATCCTGGAATAGCAAGCGGAGAACGTCGTCCGGAAGCGTCCGGCTCTCCAAGTTCATAGCGCAAACAAGTTAGGCTTTTAACCCACCCACGCTCATCTCCCGCGATGGAAACGGGACTGGTTAAGAGATGAAAATGGATCCCCTCTTCTTCCGCATGCTCCAGCTCTTCATTCCTTGCCGGCATCTCGGCGCGAGAACGTCGGTAGATAATAGAAACATTTTCAGCGCCTAAACGTAAGGCGGTGCGCGCAGAATCCATAGCGACGTTTCCCGCACCGAGAACCGCTACATTTTTCCCTACCTTAACCGGGGTTGCATAGTCAGGGAACTTGTAACCCTTCATCAAATTAGTCCGGGTTAAAAATTCGTTCGCGGAATATACCCCATTAAGGTTTTCTCCAGGGATATCCATAAAGTAGGGCAGTCCGGCACCTGTACCGATAAACACGGCCTCGTATCCGTTACCCAGCAGTTCATCCACGGAAGTAATTTTGCCGACCACTTGATTCGTGAGAATTTCAACCCCCATTTGTTTCAGGTTGGCTATCTCCGTCTGCACAATTTCCTTCGGCAAACGGAACTGCGGAATCCCGTACATCAAAACGCCCCCGGCAACGTGCAGCGCTTCAAATATCGTCACTCCATGCCCAGCTTTTGCCAAATCACCGGCACACGCCAATCCGGAAGGTCCTCCCCCGATAATAGCGACACGTTTACCGGTCGGTACCGGTTTCTCAAACGTAGATTCGCCAAATTTCATATCATAGTCGGCTACAAAACGCTCTAACCTGCCGATAGCCACGGGCTCCCCTTTTTTTCCCAGAATACATTTTATTTCGCATTGATTTTCCTGGGGACAAACCCGACCACAAACGGCGGGCAAGGAATTCTTAATTTTCAGGACCTTGCCGGCTTCCAGAAAATCCTCTTCCGTAATCTTTTCAATAAACTCCGGAATGAGAACTCCGACAGGACATCCCGTAATGCATAAAGGTTTCTTACAGCGTAAACAGCGCTTTGCTTCTTCCACAGCCGTTTCCTGTGTATAGCCCAGGGCTACTTCATCGAAGTTATGCGCCCTGACCTGAGGCTCTTGACAGGGCATTTCATGACGAGGGATGATCACTTTCCTGGTCTTCTCAACATTCTCCGCCATTAGTGATGCCCTCCTTCGCGGTCACATTCCAGCCGAGCCTTAGCCCGATTCTCTTCGTCCCTATAAAAGGTTAAACGTTGCATAGCTAAATCAAAATCCACTAGATGTCCATCGAATTCCGGTCCATCCACACAGGCAAATTTGGTTTCATTGCCTACACTAACCCGACAAGCACCACACATTCCAGTCCCGTCAACCATAATTGGATTCATGCTGACAATCGTTTTGATGCCCTTTGGCCGGGTATAATTCACAACTGCTCGCATCATGACCATGGGGCCAATTGCCCAAATCACCTTAACCTGATGTCCTTGGTCTAAAACCTGAGCCAGCCCGTCTGTCACAAACCCTTTAACACCCCTACTGCCATCGTCCGTGGCAATCACAACTTCGTTACTCACGGCACGCATTTCTTCTTCTAAAATCAAAAGATCCGCACTCCGTGAACCTAAGACGGAAATCACATAATTCCCGGCAGCTTTTAAAGCCCGGGCAATCGGATAAATGGGGGCATTTCCCAGACCTCCTCCGACGCACACAACCGTACCATAATTTTCAATTTCGGATGCAACACCTAACGGACCCACGAAATCCTGAAACTTATCCCCCTCATTCATGTGCGTAATGAGGGCTGAAGAATATCCCACATCTTGCACAACAAGCGTGATGGTCCCTTTTTCTCGATCAAAGTCCATGACTGTAAGCGGAATGCGTTCACCCAACTCATCTACCCGCACAATAACAAATTGTCCAGGCTCAACTTTGGCCGCCACAGCCGGTGCGTCAACTTCCAGCAAGACAATTGTCGGTGCCAGTAGTCTTTTTTTAACTACGTCATACATTTAACTTCTCCCCTATATCTTGATAATTTTGACTCAACAAGGGAAAACCTAAGCTCTCTTTTTAAGATAACCTTAGGTCGCAAAAAAACATAACAAAAAGTCATCTCATATTTCTCCTTCTCAACACGGAAGGCCCTATCATTTCTAATAGAACCCATTGGCCGATTATCATATGCAATGCACCCAGACAAGTCAGCTTGGAGAAAATATAACACTTGTTTTATTATAGATTACATTTTTCGTAATAGCAATAAAATCTTGTCGCATTTAATCCCTTGGGATCAGAAATTGTAACTGAAGATTATCTGTGAATTAATAAAAGAGCCCATACAATTACTTGCCTATAGGCTCTTTTCGTTCTAGTTTCGAAATCCTAGCGACTATACCGTCAAGAATTCCGTTTACGAACTTTGCCGATTCCTCGCCCCCAAAGCGCTTTGCTAATTCGATCGCTTCATTTAGACTGACTCGTCCTGGAATGTCCGGACAGAAAAGAACCTCATACGTTGCTAAACGCATCACATTCCGATCCACGTTCGCCATACGGCTAATGGTCCAATCCTGAGCAAATGAAGTAATCATATTATCTATTTCAACCAGATGTGCTATCGTTCCGTCGACTAATTCCTGAGCAAACTTTCTACTGGCCTCGGGGACTACAAATTCCGTTGCCCAATGTTGAACTTCCTCGGATGTAATCAGCGGTTCTTTCGTCAGGTCCCTTTGAAAAAGCACTTGCAGGGCTGTTTCACGGGCTAATCTTCGACTCAAGGAAATTCCTCCTAGTACTTTTTCAAGTTTTTTTCTAACCAAGTTGTAATAAATTTATAATCATCCTGGCGTTTTCCTAACACAAATCCCAGAATAGCAAACAAGGCCAAGACCAGTGTGCGCCAAAAGCCAAGAGTCACCATTAGCAAACCCAGAACTAAACCTATTGACGTTCCGATGAATTTGCCCGGATGATTGTCAATGACCCATACTAAAAACCTGGAGATTTTCTCTCCAATTTTCGACCAGAACTCACTCATCGGACGCGTGTCAAATGGGCCTTATCCAAACTTAGCACCAGCACTTTCACCTCTGTTACCATAATTCCTGTATAAAGTTCGACATCCGCCTTGACCTTTGCTTGAAGTTCTTCGGACGTTATTGGAATTCGTTCGCCCTGCTCAAATTGGCAAGAGACCATTATCTGAAGACCAGTTTCCCGTTCTCTAAGGTTCGATTTAACATGCAACACACCCGGCAGCGCCATTGCACTTCGCGCAATAATCTCCTGCAGGGCATCCTGAGAAATTCGGACATTTCCCCCTTTGGAAGACGTTTGAAACGTACGAACCGAACTTCTGCGCGGACGCACAAACAAAAGTAATCCCAGTAAGAGCAAAACAGCAGCCACAATAATACTTTCCCATGGGTTTGATTTTAACCACTCCAGCCCTTGAGCAAGTATAACATAAGGAAGCTCCCACCCTGTGGCCATGGCTAATATCCAAAGAGCACCCAGGATTAGGGTGAGTCCTAAAGCATAGGCCAACATTTGTCGTCCCCTCTTTCAGAAACCCCCCCTGGCATATCCAGGGGGGGACCACTCTACTTCAGAAGAAATTCTTCTTCTTTGATTTTGGTTTCCGGTATCGATTTGAAGTTTACCCCTTGCACATGAACATTTGCTTCTACGACCATGAGCCCAGTCATTCTTTCAATGGCTTCCTTCACCGCTTCCTGCACGTATAAAGCGACCTCAGGAATTGATACGCCATACTCCACCACAATAAAAAGATCTACGGCAACCTCATGTTCGCCAACTTCAACCTTGACCCCTTTAGACAGGTTTTTATTTCTCCCTAACATGTGCGCAAGATCTCCAACCAGACCCCCGCTCATGCTAACTACTCCCCCGACTTCAGAAGCTGCTAATCCGGCAATAACTTCAACTACTTCATCAGCAATCCGAATAGAACCGAGGGAATTTTCCGTTCCCAAGCTTTCCATATCTCTTCACCTCCATATCGATGTTCGAGGCCCGATGTTCGAGGCTCGATGTTTAGGGTTCAAATATTGAACATTTTACCCTTGGAAAACCTAACTTAACCAAGATTGAGTTAAAACTCCACCTAAAGTTTCCTTTATCCAATGTTGTCGCTATTATAACAAATAAAGACTAATCTGGCAAAGGCAATCTGCGAACACGAGCACACCCCCTTCAAAAACTCTTCATATTCCATAGAAGCAAATCTCCTCTCATGTGTGACATCTTATTATAGAAACGGGGAGAGCGTAAAGCTTCTCCCCAACCTAAAATACTTACGGTCATTGTACTGTGTAATGCCCCCAATAAATTGATGATCTGGCAAAAGATCCTATTGATGCTGATGTGTATGTGGAAAGTTTTCAGTCTCGACGATGTCTGTCCGATTTATTTTCTAGCTGCTATCGTAATCTTATCCAATCGGACTTTTGTTACTTGGACGACAATGTCTTGAATGATACTCACTTCATTCGGCGTTAAGCTAGGAGCATAAATAATTACGGTAACGTTTTCCGAAAAGACATCCGCCACAACATCTTGAAACCCTTTTATTTTGAGAAGATTCTCGATTTCTCCTTCTTGAAGAATTTTCGTACTGAGTGCAAGCCATTTTTCTTGCGCTTGCCCTTTATTCTTGTCTACCGTGGAGTTCAGCAACTCCGAGAGCATAGCTTTTGTTTCCTGGCGAAACTGTTCTCGTTTCAAGCGATAATTCACAAAATAATTTTCCCCGGCATCGTTTTGCTTGACTGTTTCCACTTCAAATTGAATCGAACTGTCCTCCACGGAGGCATTGACAGGTAAACTTGATTGAACTGAAAAGTAGGCGGGTGGTTGGGCCTTCATCATCCCAATCCCAAGTGCCGCAAGGATCACCACCAAACTCACGAGTCCTCCCAACCACATCTTATTCATGTGTCCGATAAACAGGATGACCGGTCGCTTTACTCGATTATTAAACATACGTTATGAACCTCCCATCGACACAACGGTAATTTTAGACCCTGGTATATTCAGGAGCGTTTGTACTGCCGTATGAATCCCCTCTCTCACCTTGGCGTCCCTGGCACCCTCCGCAATAATTAAAACTCCGGCCACCTCCGGACGATCTTCCATTACCATAACCGGTTGGGATGAACCACTGGGCATGACTATTTGATTATTTTGCGTTACTTCCGTCGTTTCCCGAATTCCTCCTGTTTTGTCTGTTTCCTTTGAAGTTCGTTTAGTAACATTCTCATTACGCGCATACTCAGTTTTTAGTCCAGTTGAAAAGCTTACCGAGACCAGCACCTTACCTGCTCCTTCCATCTGCAATAAATTGGCTTGCAGTTTGCTCTCTAATTCTTTTTCCAAAACACCTATTTTTGTCACGGAGGTCGCCAACGAAGTTGTCTCAGCAGATTTAGACAGTGTTTCCTGAGCAGGCGTTACAGACTCTTTCCCGATATAAATGAGTGACATCCCCAGCGCAATGAGTACAACAAAACCAATGAACATTTTGTTTGATGATGAAATATCTTTAATTATCTTCATCTTCAGAATCTCCTTCTAAACTTATTTTTTCTTCCTAACCTTCTTGAACGATAATCTTTTCCTGGGAAATGCTCATTAGCTCGGCAATCCTTTCACGTACCCTATCGGCTCTGGGGGACTGGTTTTCCGTAGGGGGGGGTGATTGTCCGATCGTAACGGATTGGACTGGAGATATTTCTCCTTTTGCAGAAGTGAGTGTAACTTCAATCAGCGCTATCTTCGGCTGCTCCGTTAAGCCGCCCGCCCCCTCTTCAAATTCAACGATGACCTCCGCTCCCTCGACTCCCTCAAAACCCAGTGCGAGGGCTTGAATCTGATGGACAAGAATCTGGCGGTATTGCTCTTGGAAAGCATTGCGTGCCAATTTTAGTCCTTGCCCTTCCGTGGCTATTGCCGGTAAATCCTGGGGGTTTGTGGCTGTCCAAGCTGGTATTTCCATCTCCAAAGGAGTATGCAAAAACGTTGTGATCGGAGCGAGAACCGCAGAAATCACAAATAAACCCATCACCATCTGGACAAATCCGCGCATCGATTTATTGGGAAGCAGCATTTCCAGAAAGGTGGCCAACAGCAAGATCACGATCAAATTGCGCACAAGTGTCTGTAACGTCTGCACAGTGCTTCACCTCCCTTAATGCAACATCACGGAAAAGGTTCCCGTTCCTATGACTACTGCAACGGTCATAAAAAACATAATCGCCACCGCAGCTACCGTTACTACGATTAAGGTTAGACTCTTGGCCATATCCTGGAGACTTTCCGCAAGAGCCTTTTCGCCGAGTGGTTCAGTGAGGGCAGCAGAAATACGAAACATAAGAATCATGGCTAGTAGTTTCACCATAGGAGCGACACAGATCACAATAATTGCCAGCAAGGCAATGATTCCGACAGCATTTTTGAGCAGTAAACCGGATGTAATAACCAGCTCAACAGCATCTTTAAAAAATTTGCCTACGACTGGGATAAGATCCGCCGAATACTTAGCGGTCCGGAAAACTACGCTATCCGCGACCCCCCCCGTCACCCCTTGAACCGTCATAACCCCGATAAACACGGTCATAATGACGCCTAAACTTAATTTACCCGCAAATTCTAGAAGTCCAGCGAGTTTACTAAGCTTAAATTGTTCAGAAATATGATTAAAAAGTCTCAGTACGGCTGCCAGAAAAAAGAGCGGTAAGACAACCGTTTTGATCAGAGTGGCTAATACCGTCAAGCTCCCCAGAATGAGAGGTTTAAACAAGGCTGCGCTGGTTAGGTTACCCATGGAGATCAGTAAGGTTAACATTACCGGAAACAACGTTTGCATCAGCCCAACCATCTTCTCAATTGTCTCCGTGGCGACACCTAAGGCCTCCCGAAAAGAAGTTAGGGCCAAACTAAACAGAACAAGGTAAGTCATAATCCGGGCTATTTTCCCAACTTCTCCGCCATAGGCTGCCTGCAGTTGCCCCAACACTGCACAGAGAACGGCTAAAATAAGCAACTTGCCGATTAAAGGAGCACTGTTCAAAATTTCCCGTCCAAGTATTCCCATTAAACTCTGGCCTAGCTTTTCCGGGCGCAGATCCAACGTTCCGCTCTTTAAATCCTCAAACATTCGGGCCAAGGAGAACCCAGGCATAGCCTTCACTACATCAGAATCCAGTTGTTCCAGATACCCCCGCATTTGACTCAGATCAATCTGCTCGGCAAGTCCTGTTGAATCCGTTTGAGAAGTAACCTCCCCGGCAAGTAAAGGGGAAGTTGTCCCACAAATCAAGACGACAAATAATAGTAACCCAGCGAAGAATCGTCGCAAATACATCACCTCACGGAACGAGTCGTACCAGTGACTCTGTAATGGCTACAATAATTGGAATGGCTAAGACAATGACCCCAACTTTAGCAGCAAGCTCAATTTTGCTGGCCAAGGCGCCTTCCCCCGCATCACGGCATATTTGAGCGCCAAACTCTGCCAGATAGGCCACACCCACTATTTTTAAAATAATGAGTAAGTAATAAGAGCTGATATTAGCTTGATCTGCCAGGTTCTGGAGCACATCAACAATGACCTTGATTTTACTCATCACGAGGATAAAAATCGACGCTCCTGCTAAAATGGTCAGTTGCAAGGCAATTTCCGGTCGGACCTGCTTCAGAACAACACTAATCACTGTAACAATCAGGGCTAACCCTACGATTTGCCATATCTCCACGTTATAGCCCCCTAGTAAAGGTTAAAAACACTCTTAACCATGGTAAATAATTCCGCGATAGATTGAACTACAATATAGAGAACCACAATAACACCTATTATCGTAACGCTCTGAGCCATTTCCTTGCGGCCGGATTGTTCCAACACGGATGCTAATACTCCGACCAAAATACCAATTCCCGCAACAGTAATAATTAGATTAAAGCTCATTTTTCCGACTCCTCTCCATGGTTAAATTAAAATGAGCACACCTGCGATCCCACAGAGGAAGCCCAAATAGGACCACATTTTAGCTTGCTTGTCAGACCATATTCCTGCTTGATCCTTAATTAAGGCGAGTTGACGCCCCACCAGTTCTATTTGTTTGTGTTGCTCATGACTGTCCGAGCGACCTAATCCTTTGCCAACGTCACTGATCACTTGCCAGTCTTCTTGTTTCAAACAGAAATGCTGATTCTGGGTGAAGATTGTCTCTTTCCAAGCCAAGCTTGCTGACTCTCCCCGCTGCAAGCGTTCCTGGAGTTCCGCAAAAAAACCTTGCCAGGGTGGATCCGTACGTTCCTTTACGCTACGGAAGGCCTCTGGCAAAGGGGTCGACCCCCAAACAATTTCCGTATCCAGAAGTGCCAAGGCCATCAAACATTCTCGTAATTCTACCGGTCTAAGTCGAATTCTATGAGCTAACCAGACTCCCAAACTCCCGCACCCGGCGATAAGTGCGACACATCCCATTATGAGCATCACAGGATCCTCCCTGTCTTCAGATCATAAACTCCGTCGATCGTTCCCGGCCCATGTTTTCTGCTTAACACAACCAGACGCTCAAAAACTCCTTGCTCCAGCAAATGAGCTAAGGTCGGCCTGCCCCGTGCTTCTTCTAAAGTACCGGCGTGTGCCGTACTAAGAACCCGCACCCCGGTGCGTAAGGCATCCATTAGGGCCGCAGCATCATCGGTGTGACCGAGCTCATCCATGGCCATCACTTGAGGGGCCATAGAACGAACGATCATGTTCATCCCCCTGGCTTTGGGGCAACCGTCCAATACGTCTGTGCGGTATCCCAAGTTATAGGTGGGCACCCCTTGCCACATCCCAGCCAGTTCCCCACGTTCATCCACGACGCCGACAGTCTGCCCTCTGAGCCCTATTTGCGGAACCCCGTTACTAATTATGCGAATCAGATCACGTAAGAGGGTTGTTTTACCAGCCCGAGGCGGAGATATCAGGAGAGTATGCCTTAACATTCCGTCTGCTCCTAAGAGTAAGGGCATGATCTTCAGACCTTGTCCCTTAATTTCCCGGGCAATGCGAAGGTTCAGGGCAGAAACGTGTTTCAACGTTTGAATTTGACCACGTAATATGACTGCCTCTCCGGTTACCCCTACTCGATTCCCTCCCGGAAGGGTTAAAAATCCCTGTTTAAGATCCTCTTCGGCAGCATAAATCGAACTGTGAGTCATTCGTTCCAGCGCACAGACCAGATCTTCCTGCCTAACGAAGTAAGCCTTTTCCGGGCTCGTTACTCCGCCTTCCCGGTTGAGGAAAAGATCCGAGTCTGAGGTGCGAACCAAGAGTGGCTGTCCCACGCGCAAGCGGATCTCCTCAACCTCATGAAAGGAGATAGTCCTGATCTTGTCTAAAACTGAGCGAACATCTTCGCCAAACCACTTAGCCATATCCCTCCATAAGGCTACACTCTGATCTGGGCCGGAAAGGTTCTCCTCCGGATGAGGGGGCATGGGTTTTGGCAAATTAGACCTCAATTTAGAATCCTGAACGACAGATAGCGTGTAATGCAGCGACACGTCATTGCCTCCCTTGATTGATGGTATGTCCTCAGTTTTTGTTTTAGACATGATTAGACTGGAAAAAGTGGAGGAAGTTTACAAGCACGTTCGGAGGAAGTCTCTTAGCGCGTTCGCACACGTTCCATCGCTATTCGCTTGACGCTAAGGCTAAAACGCAAAACCTCTGGGCTTTTCTGCATGTTAACCGTTGCGTTTCTTCACACCTTATCGTCTGCACTCATTGACGCGATTCCTCTCTCCGTGCTCTCTAAGCTAAGAAACTTCCTCTGGCTTGTGTCGCCGCCCAGGGATTGGTGCAGGGATTAGGTACAACCTAAGCGTCCTGTGACGCAGGAAAAGCCGGATGCATGAATAACATGCACCCGGCTCAATGCTCAACAAAAACTAGTCATCATAACTTTTTACCAGAGGGCAGGTTTTTACCGGACTTTTTCTTGCTGCCTGTGACAAGTTCAACCCGAAAGCCTTTCCTGCTTTGCCGCACCGTAGCAACCATAAATCCAAAAAATATCAACGACCATACTCCGCCGGTCACAATTATTCCCAGGATAATCCGTAAAGTTGCCGACCACATCAGGGGACGGCTCAAGAGATAAAGTCCATATATTAGAGCTGACAAAAACCCTCCCTCAAATTTTAGGGGCGGGAGGTTCGTAATAATTGCAACCAGCTCCCCGGGTGGGATAAGATAGCTTAATCCTAAGGCCAAGAAGAGTATGAAAAGCAAATTCACAATATACATGAGCATGGAAGCGCCAGGCGAAATACGCTGTTGAGGCTTATCTGGATTATAGCGGCAGTTATTGATGGAATAAAAAAGCCCGATAGCACTTGAGCCTAAACTAAGGAGCACTGCCGCCAATACAAGCCCGATGATTAAAGTGGCGGAAACACCTATTACTAAGGCAGTACCTACCAGCAAGGTTTCCATTAACACCAGGGTAGGTAGAACAGCAGCAACTAATTTTCCCCATACTATAGGCCATCCGGCAAGTGGTACACTATTTAAGAGCCAATCGGCTTCTCCCTCTCTGCCAAAAGAGAGCAAAGCCATATTACCGCTGAACATGATAGTGTACATGATTAAAACTGTGATCAAGGAAGCCTGGCTGGATTTCTCAGAAGACAGGAAATATTGACCTATAAAAAAAGCCATGATAATCAAAGGAACCATATAGCCAAACCATTCCCGAGTGTCACGCTTCATAGAAAGCAAATCTTTTTTAGCCACTGCCCACATTCCTAACCAGGGAGAAGCTGTATAAGTAACTTTTTCCTTAAAAAAATATGAAATACTCTCCCGTCGGAAATTCCTTTCCAACTTCACTACCTTACGACGCCTGCCGCCTTTTCCCTGGCTCAGCGCAATAAACCCTCGGCGGAATCCCCGTTCAAGCAGAACAAAAGCGATCATAAAAAGCAGCCCACCCACCAAAAGTATGAAAAGACCCCATCCCATTCCAGCGAGGAAGTTTCCTGAAATTCCTTCAATTAAGGAGAGCGAACCCCATCCCCAAGGGAAAAAGTCCATGATCTGAAGCACTCGTTCTTGTCCTTCCAGCCAAGCACCTATGTTTAGCCCTTCCTGACTGTTAAACATTAAATTAGGCATCTGAAAGACAAGGGCAATCAGAATGCCTGCAATAGCTCCAATAAAACCAATAGCTTCCTTACTCCTATGCGGCGGTACAATACGCATCACCAAAAGATTGATTAGTTCGGCAACAGCTGTACCTATTACCCATAACCCAATGCCTACCAAAACAACCAGGCAGTAAAATAATGCTCCTGCTTGAAAGAGGAGACCGTAGAACACTCCCGGTAAAAAGGCAAACAAAATGGCTATTAATAAATTACTGCCCAGAACAGATAGGGACTTTACAGCAAAAACGACCTTGAGGGGAACGGGCGCCATGAAAAGCAGCTCCAAATCATCAGACATATACAGGGCGGCAAAAGCTGCCGTAATACCAAAAAAAACCTGACTGGCTAGTCCTACCATAAATAACAGGGAGAGAAACCCCCGAGCTATTTGAGGGGGCATCGTTTTTAAAGCGCCATAGGCAAAAGAACCCAAGGAAACCAAGATAGCCAGCACCAGAACTAAGAGGACAATAATCCCGAAGAAAGTGCCCAACGGTCGCTGTCGCATTGTATTCCAGGCAACCAGCATTTGGTTTTTCAACAACAACTTAAAATCCTGGGCAAAAGTTTGTTCTGGTGGAGGATCGGTCAGAGGGGGAAGTAATTCTATTCTCACCGGTTTTATTCCTCCTCCAGGCTTTTTATTATTTCAGCATTTTCGTGACCGCCGGTTAGTTCAAGGAAGATATCTTCCAAGCTTTCCCCACCGTGCCCTACTCTCTGACGCAGTTCCTCAGGGCTGCCTTGAGCAATCAGTAGACCCTCCTTAAGTATAGCGACCCGATGACACATTCTTTCAGCAATCTCCAGAATATGAGTAGAGATAAAAACTGCCGCCCCCTGCCGGGCCATCTCCTGCAGGATGTCTTTCAGAAGACGGGCACTGGCCGGATCAAGACCCACAGTAGGTTCATCCAGAAGGATGACCTTAGGCTGGTGGATAAGTGCCGCTGCCAACACTACCTTCTGCCGCATACCATGGGAGTAGCCCTCCAATAATTCATCCGCCCGTCCTTCAAGTACAAACATCTCTAAAAATTGTTCTGCTCTTTCTTTGGCGATTTCTTTAGGCACACGGTAAAGAGCGGAAATAAGCTTTAAGAATTCCCGTGCAGAAAGCTTATTGTACAATTTAGGCTGCTCAGGCACATAGGCCATCAAGGCCTTAGCTTGTGTTGGCTGTTTTTTTATATCATAGCCGCAAATAAATACTTCTCCTTCACTGGGATCCAAAAGCCCTGTAAGCATTTTAATAGTGGTCGTTTTACCTGAACCGTTTGGTCCGAGGAAGCCAAATATTTCCCCGCTCTTAACTTCTAAGTTGAGGTCTTTGACCACAGGGACAGACCCATACCGTTTATTTAATTGATTCGTCTTAATTAAGACCGTTTCCTTGGTTTCCATGGATAGTACCTCCTTTCTAAAACACATAAAACTGATAAAGCAATTAATCCATTAAAATTCTGACATAATTAGTAAGGTCTTCTAACAGAAAAATATTAGCTTTCTTCTAGAATGCCCCAAATATCTAACCCAATCAAATAATTTCTAAGAAGAGACACAATAATAACAATAATAACAATAATAACAATAATAACAATAATAACAATAATGGGACGCAAAATTATTCAAATGCGTCCCCTAAAAAGAAAAAGATGTCCCATTCAGCAACTGCGTCAAAAGGACTCAAGGCTGATCATCATTAAGCAAATGTCTGAAGAAAAAAATAAAATAACAAGAGCATGTTTGCTCTGATCAGAATCTTTATTAAATATCATTAAAAATATCTCTTAATACTATCTCAAGTCCTCGAAATTCAATTGATTGAATTGTATCATCCCCATTAACACTCCTTAAGCTTTCTATATCTTTATCTTGAGAAAAGGAGTATTGAAGAATACTTTTGTTTTCCAGATTTACAATCCAGTATTCTAAAACACCGCTTTTCATATAGAGATTTAACTTCTTCACCATATCTTTACCCTTGGTCGATGGAGCTAAGACTTCGACAACTAGTGTCGGTATGCCTTCATACATGTTCTTTTCATTAACCTTATCTTCATCACAGATCACCATAACATCCGGCTGGACAATATTGGGATCCTCTTCGAACTTGGTCGCATAACCGAATAATCTCACATCAAATGGAGATGTCAATGATTGACAGGGTTTTCCTTTGAAATAGTTATAAAAATGACCTGATATTTCATTAACAACCACCTGGTGGGTAAAGGAAGGTGAAGCCAGCAGATAAATCTCACCGTCGATGAGTTCGTATCTTTGATCAGAAGAATCAACCAGCCTCATATATTCTTCATAGCTTATTCTTTTTGTCGATTGATATTTTAATGATTCTTCGTAAACAAGAAAACAGTCAGGTTCGTTGTAGCGGATGAGTTTGGCAACACTCTTTCCGTTTTTCGTAATAATAATGTCCTCCTTCTCCACGAGGGAAAGATATTTTCCAAAAGCATTTTGTATATCGGTAGTATTAATACGCATGCTATCACCTGCTAATTTTAATTTAGGTATAATTATAAGGCGTATTAGCTATTTTGTCAACCAGTCTTAGCTATTAACCCTCTTTTCCCTCGCTATCTATGCCTGGGAGCTGGTTGGATAACAGGGGGCGTAACGAAACTGAAGTTTCGTTACGCCCCTTAGTATCACTGATGTTTCCTTTTTCTCTTATCCATTTTTAAAGATTATCATGTGGTTATTAATACACATAACTTTCAATAGTTTGAAACAATCGGACTGAATAAATCCGTGCTCAAATATTTTTCTCCCCGGTCGGCGAATAGTACAACCACAAAGCCTTCCTGCATATCTTTGATGCATTCCAGAGCAGCAAGCATGGCTGCTCCGCTGCTCATACCTACAAAAATACCTTCCTGCAATACAATAGCTCTGGCCATGGAAAAAGCGGCCTCGGATTCAATCATAACTGTCCGGTCGATTTTCGTTGGATCGTATATTTCCGGGACTATCGCTTCCTGCATGTTTTTTAGACCTTGAATATAATGACCGAGCACAGGATGGGCCTCTACGATCTGGATCTCGGGGTTTTTATTCTTCAGTCCCATTCCTACCCCCATGATGGTCCCCGATGTGCCAAGTGCGGAAACAAAATGGGTGATCCTTCCCTGGGTGTCCTCCCAAATTTCATTTGCAGTAGTGTAATAATGCGTCAGTTTATTGTATTCATTAGAAAACTGGTTCGGCATGAAATATTTGCCCGGATGGCTGTGGCAGAGCTCATGAGCTTTCCGGATGGCTCCATCAGTTCCCATGGAAGGATCTGTCAGAGTTATCCTTGCCCCAAAAGCCTCAATCATTTTGCGGCGTTCAATGGAAACAGCCTCACTCATTACAATTTCTACGGCATAACCTTTTACTGCGCCAATCATAGCCAGACCAATCCCCGTATTGCCGGAGGTAGGCTCGATGATTGTTTTTCCCTTGGTTAGCATACCGCTTTCTTCCGCCTGCTCAATCATTTTTAGGGCAATTCGGTCTTTGATGCTTCCAGTAGGGTTGAAGCCCTCCAGTTTAGCATAAAGCGGAATATGAGGTTTCGGGTTCAACCGGTTGATCATGACAAGCGGTGTATGGCCTATGGTATCAAGAATATTATTATACATATGTATCATCCTTTCAGATTACTAGCAATACCATAACATATATTAACAAGAGACTGCAATCAGAACGGGTTGCCAAAGAGACCAGCCTTGGCCGGTTCCGCTGATCAATTATTTTGCTTCTTCCGAACTCCAGGATGCTAGATACACTACTTGCTCCTCGGTTAATTTATCTATCGATAGGCCCAGCGACTGAAGTTTGAGCATAGCCACTTTTTCATCAATCTCAGTATTGACTTGATATACTTTAGCTGACAATTTATCATAGTTCAAAGCAACGTATTGCAGAGACAGGGCCTGTAAGGCAAAGGTCATGTCCATTACTTCCGCAGGATGACCATCACCGGCGGCCAGGTTAACTAAGCGTCCCTCAGCTAAAAGGTACAATAGTTGACCTCCCGGCAGAGAGTATTCTGTAATGTTAGTCCGAGCAATTCTTTCAGAGATTGCTATTTCTTTTAGTTGGGCTACGTTTACCTCCACATCAAAATGTCCTGCATTACACATAATAGCACCTGATTTCATTAAGCCAAAGTGCTCCTTAGTTATTATATCTTTGTTACCGGTAACCGTTATGAAGAAATCTCCGAACTTAGCGGCCTCAGCCATAGGCATTACATCAAAACCATCCATTAAAGCCTCATTGGCTTTGATGGGGTTAACCTCACAAATAATTACACGTGCCCCTAATCCCTTGGCCCGGAGGGCCACTCCTTTACCACACCAACCATACCCTGCGATGACTGACGTTTTACCGGCTACAACCAAGTTCGTCGTCCGCATGATCCCATCCCAAACAGATTGCCCGGTACCATACCGGTTATCAAACAAGAACTTGCATTGGGCATCATTAACCGCAATCATTGGAAACTTCAGTGCCCCATCCCGCTCCATTGAATATAAGCGCAAAACACCTGTCGTCGTCTCCTCCGCTCCTCCCTTAACTTTCGGAAGAAGCTCAGGACGAGTTGTATGGATTGTGGAAACCAGATCTCCTCCGTCATCAATGATAAGATCCGGCTCTGTATCCAGAGCCAATTGCAGGTGATGTTTGAATTCCTCTTCCGTCGCATTGTACCAGGCATGTGCTCCGATTCCTTGTTGAACCAAAGCAGCTACCACATCATCCTGAGTAGAAAGAGGATTGCTGGCCACCACAGTCACCTCTGCTCCTCCGGCTCTAATTACCTGCGCAAGATAAGCTGTTTTGGCTTCTAAATGTAAACAAATAACTACTTTCTTTCCTGCAAAGGGCTGCTGCTCCTCAAATTCTTGACGCACCATATTTAGAACCTGCATGCGTGGTGCCACCCAATCAATTTTGCGCTGTCCAAGCGGAGCTAAGGCTATATCCCGGATTGTTGATTTCATGCTCATACCCTTCTTTCTTAGGTATTTTATTTTGCAGACGCTCAATTTAGGATACATCTTTATCTTTATCTTTATCTTTATCATTGTCTTCGTCTTTATCTTTATCTTTGTCTTTATCTTTATCTTTGTCTTTATCTTGACCATATCCCTGAAGATAGAAATTTCGCATGCCGTCAATATCCTCTTGAGATAATTCGACAACCCCACCCATGAGTTGTGCCAGAAGTGTAACTTGCGCCGATTTTTCAACGACTTGGCAAACTCTAAAGGCTTCCTCTAAGTTTCGGCCAACACCCAACATGCCGTGGTTGGCAAGTAAAACTGCATTTCTGCCTGCCATTGCTTTTACCGTGTTGATGCCAAGCTGCTCAGTTCCTGGCAGCGCGTATTCATTAACCCGCACATTTCCGCCGACAATTTGCACCAAATCTTCGACGGCTCCCGGTATTTCTCGCCGTGCCACGGCCATTGCGGTGGTATAAGCGCTATGGGTATGTACAATCGCCTGGACGTCCTGGCGAGCATGATAAATCGCCAAATGCAGGGGCACTTCAATGGAAGCTTTACGATATCCGCTAATGGTTTTTCCTCTTAAATCCAAAACAACGATATCCTCAGGGACCAATGTATCGTAGCTCATTCCGGTCGGAGTGATGGCAATATTGTCTTCTCCGGGGACCCGACAACTGATATTGCCCCAGGTTCCTACCGTAAGGTTTGTCGAGAGCATTTTCATTCCTGCCTCAACAACTTTTTGTCGGGTTTCCAGGCGATGATCCATTATATCCTTCTCCTTTTCTTTTGGTTGTGGGTCGTTATGCCAGCCCACCACAAACAGCTCCGACTTCTTTTTCATTAATGTTTCATAGAGCATTGGCGGAAAACGTTGCCTACTTAAATCCGGGAGCAATCCGTTCCTGCAGGAACCCCTCAATGAAGTATTGGCGACTTCTCTGCACCAGCGTTTACAACATACCGCTTATGTAGCATACAGCCTCCTTTGGGAGAATGAAACCCCCTACAGCATATGCGAAAATTTTATCACGCCTGAGACAGAACTGGTCACTGCTTACAGCATTTTTAAGAGTGAACAGAAGCGCAATCATCACTCCTTACATGAACATTTTCTTCTTTGCTGTGAACACCTTGGCATCCCCGGCATGAAGGAATTTCTGAATTATCTGCTGGTTTTTGACTTTCTCATTGCCAACACAGACCGCCATTTTGGAAACTTTGGTGCTGTCCGCAATGTGGATACCCTTACATGGTTGGGAGCTGCACCAGTCTTTGATAGCGGTACAAGCCTCTGGCATGATCAGGTTTCAAGGGCAATTCATCCGCATGGTGATGTGCCCAGCCATCCGTTTAAACCGACGCATGCCGAGCAGATCATTTTGGTCGGCAACCTTGACTGGATTGATTTTTCAGCGCTCCGGGACATCGACGAGGAGTTCCGCATTCTTCTTTCCGCTTCTCCCTATATTGATGAGCCGCGTACAGATAAGTTGTGCAATGGTTTAAAAGGGCGTGTGCGGCAACTCGAACAACTTGCTTTGGAACAGAAACATTAAGTAACCATCAGCTAATAATTCGTATCAAGTAACTGCCTAAAAGGATCGGGCAGTTACTTTTTATGAGCTTATTGCTTTTCCTCTGGCAAAATACGATTTAACTCAAACCCTATATTTACAGATCCAGATAGGTCTTTATCGCTATTCTCACCTGTTCTTTGAGCTCATCAGAGTTAATACTGCCACATCTCTCGCTAAGCCTTTCTTTAGCAATTGCTCTTATCTGATGGGCCATTGCGATCGATTCTTTGGGTAATCCAGTTTCTTTTGTGCTTAGCAATACTTCAATAGGGTATACTTTTCTACCTGGTTTAACCGAAGTTAGTGACAATATTGTAACTATCGGCAATGCTTCATTAACTGCTTCCGCCGATACAACCAAGACCGGCCTCTTTCCGGCTTGTTCAGAACCTTTTGTCGGTTCAAGATCAGCCCAGAAGATTCCCCACTGGTACGTTACCATTCAGTCTCCCTCCCGGCCGTATCCAGGTCGGAAGATTCAAACGCCCGCATGCTTTCTTCCAGATCTTGGATAAATAACGGGTCTTTGGCTGCTTTCAGCATTTCCTTTTTCAATATTTCTCTTTCAATTTTACCGGAGTATTCCTCAAGCGCTTCCTTCACTCCGGCATTTACTGAAGGTATATAGTTGCTTATTGCATAGTCTTTATATTTTTCCATCAGATCGGTTGGTAATGAAAAGGTTACATTTTTAACTTTTCCTGACATAAAAAGCACCCCTTACTGTATTATTGGCTGGTTATATTGTATTCCTGCCAATAATATTGTGCAAGTAAGTATATGCAATAGGACATAACATAAAATAGCTTAACAAAATAAAATAAGTTGATTGATTATTCACAAAGAGGATGGAAACCCATCCTCTTTATTTCAACCTATATTTAACTGTTTACCCCAAGGCACGCTCCAAAATTTCATTGAGTCGTTTTACCATACCCCTGGGATCAATAATCAGTCCAGCGGCAATTTGGGCGTTCTCGAAAATTTGTTCTGCGGCAATCTTCGCAAAGGGATCTTCATTTTTCCGAGCTTCATCCAAACGTTTAATCATTTGATGTGAGGCATTAATTTCCAAAACACTGGGGCCTATGTTATTGAGATCTTTATTCATGAGTTGCATCATCCGCTGCATACTATTTGTCCCATATGGGCTGAGAACAACTGCCGGACTGTCTACCAAACGCTTAGATTCCCGTACTTCAGTCACTTTACTGCCTAAGACCTCTTTTAGCCAATCTGTCAAAACCTTAACTTCTTCTTCGGACAAGGCTAGTTCATTTCTATCTTTCGGTTCATCATTACCTAAATCTAAATCATTTTGATCCGCCGAAATGAGTTTCTTGCCTTCAAATTCTCCAAGTGAACCAAAGATGTAGTCGTCAATGGCTGCATAAGTATAAATCACTTCATAGCCTTTTTCCCGAAATACTTCTAGATACGGACCAGACTCTATCCCCTCTCGCGTTGGACCGTTGACATAATAGATTGCTGTTTGATCTTCTTTCATCCGACTTACGTAATCTGCTAAAGAAACCGATTCTCCGGAAAGGGTCATAGACGATTCAAACTGTAAAAGTTTGACGATTTCTTTACGATGGATGAAGTCGTTTGCTGCCCCCTCTTTAATGAAGAAGTTAAACTTTTCCCAGAACTCTTTATACTTCTCCGGTTCGGAAGTTGCTTGCTCATCCAGGAATTTAAGAAAACGGCTGGTGACTACTTTGCTAAGTTTACTGACCAAAGCATTATCTTGCATGGTCTCCCTGGAAATATTAAGCGGCAGTTCCTCACTGTCGATGACACCTCTTAAAAAGCGCAGCCATTCAGGTAAGATATCCGGAGATTTTTCTTGTATTAATATTTTTTTGCAATAAAGGTTTACCCCCGGCTCAGTTCGTCCAAAACCAAATTGCTCGATGTTCTCCTTGGGAACAAATAATAAGGTGTTAATATTTATCGGAGCATCTGAGGAGAAATGCAGGCGAAAGAGCGGCTCGTCATAAGCATTGGCAATAAACTTATAGAATTCGTCGTACCCTTCATCTGTGATTTCATTTTTATTTTTTGTCCAAAGTGCCTCAACCGTGTTTACTTTCTGCCCATCGACGATAATAGGATAGGGTACAAAACTGGAATATTGTTTAATGACTCGTTGAATAGTTTCTGCCTTGGCATAATCGTAAGCATCTTCTTTTAAATGAAGAACTATCTTCGTACCTCTACTTAGTTCTTCTCCTTCAGCAATCGTATAACTCCCTACGCCATCTGATTCCCAGACGAGGGATTCACCCTCCATTTGATAGGAACGGGTATAGACGGTTACTTTATCCGCGACCAAAAAGGCAGAGTAAAACCCAACCCCAAATTGCCCGATCAGGTTAAGATCCTTTTGATCCCCTTTGGCGCTCAAGTGTTTGATGAATTCCTTGGAGCCCGAATGGGCGATGGTCCCTAAATTCTCAACCAGCTCTTCTTTGGTCATCCCTATTCCGGTATCAGTGATGGTCAAAGTACGGGCGGTATCATCCGTATCGATCCTGATTTCTAAAGGCAAATCCTTGTCTTTAACCTCTGGACCCGTAAGTTGCGTGTAACGCTCTTTTTCCATGGCATCGGCCGCATTGGAAATAAGCTCCCGCAAAAAAATCTCGCGCTCAGTGTAGAGTGAGTGGATGACAATATCCAGCAACTGCCGGATTTCTGTTTGGAATTCCTTTGTTTCTACTATTGTATTCATTTATTAACCCCCATTGTTTTCTCTGATAAGTTTTGGGCACCGACTAACGACAATATCGGGCCAATAATAATTAGTTTATCAAATTTTGTTAAAAGTGCAAAGTCTTTTTACTTTTGAGCTGTCAAGCATCAGATTCCAATCTAAGTTATCTATTATTAGTGCAGCTACTTTAAATCTCATAACCTATTGAGTATCTTCTGAAGGCAGGACTCGAATTGTCGATCATCTTCTAACCTTCTCTTTTTCGGTCCTTTGGTTCTGCCGCCACCCCGTCGGAACTTTGCTTTAACCTCCCGTTCTTCCAGTAAAAATGCAATACTCTGAGCACTAAACTCTTGTCCATCAGGAGTTAAACACCTTACCCCTTTCCCCAGAAGCATTGCCGCTAAGCCCCAATCCTGCGTAACTGCCACATCTCCCTCAAGAGCTAGATTCATGACCCGAATATCCGCCTCTTGCGACGCATTTCCTACCACCACATGATGGTCCGACTTAATATTATGATTAAAACTCGCTACCGTCCAAACTGGTATAGCATAATCACGGGCAATCCTCAGGCAAATCTGCAAAACAGCCCTCGGGCAAGCGTCGGCATCCACGATAATCTTCAAAAAACCACACCTTCCCAGATAAAATATAAGAGCCAGGACAAAAACCTGGTTTTTATTTTTTTGTTTTAATGATATTCTTTATATTATTCAATGGATTGGAGGGCAACTATGCTAAGAAACAAATCAGCTTATATACTTATAGCTCTAGCGGTAGTGGTTATTATTTGTATTTTAATAGGTACTTTTTTGTCTTCAAGAGATAGCACTCTTTCAATTCAAAATAACACTGATGAAACTATTTCGGATTTAAAAATTAAATACTCAAATTCTCAGAGTATCATTGAAGTTCCAAGAATATCCCCAAAGCAAGTATACGAAACTAAATTAATATTACCAGATAATTTTATAGAAGGTTCAATAAAAGTTTTTTATACGGACAAGCAAGGGGAAAATCATGAAGACTATCTAGTAGGATATATTGAGAAAGGTTACAAAGTGAAGATCAATGTAATTATAGAATCAGTAGACAATAACGGAGTTTTAACCTTGAAGATTTATAGGACATAGACCTCCAAATCTGAGGAAGTCTCTTAGCTTAGAGAGTACGGAGAGAGGAGTCGCGTCAATGGATGAATGCAAATGAATTGCATGTTCACCAAAGCTTTCAAGGAGCACTTCTTAGGGGTTGGCTTAAACGGTTCACCTGCATTTCATTTCATTCATGGCTTGGTTACGACGAGGTTTTGCTACGACAAAGATCCGAACAGCTCTAAGACTCCCACCACGGTTCCACTCCCCCGTCGACCCAGAGCAAGCCAGAGGAAGTTTCTTAACTTAGAGAGCACGGAGAGAGGAGTCGCGTCAATGAGTGCAGACGATAAGGCGTGAAGAAACGCAACGGTTAACATGCAGAATTGCCCAGAGGTTTTGCGTTTTAGACTTAGCGTCAAGCGAATAGCGATGGAACGTGTGCGAACGGGTTAAGACACTTCCTCCCGACGGAACGTGTGCGAACGGGTTAAGACACTTCCTCCCCGCTCGGAATTTCCTTCAATCCGCCATCCGTCTGCATCACTTTCTTCTCTTTGAGCAGTCTGCCCAGTGCTCTTTTGAAAGCGGCTTTGCTTATTTGTAAGCGACTTTGGATTTCAAGGGGGCTGCTATGGTCATTAAGCGCCAGAAATCCTTCGTGATTCTTGATTCCTTGGAGGATTTTCAACGTGTCGTTATCTATTTGAATATAGGAAAGATCTCTTAACGATAAGTCAAGCTTGCCATCTTCTCTAACCCGGATAACCCGTGCCTCAACTTGATCACCCTCTCGCAACTCACTAAAATACTCATTGACCGGAATGAGTCCCAGAAACTTATTATCTACGGCTACAAAAGCGCCTATATCGAGGTTCACAGCATAAACAGTCCCTCCTATTTTGTCGTTCTTCTGATAGGGAGATTCTGCCGATAAATACTCATAAATTTCTGTCGTGGCGCTTAATCTCTGACTCTTATCCAAGTAGACCTTTACCAAATAGCCTTTACCCACCTGGAGCGGATATTTTTGTTCCTGAAATGGTAATAATAAACCTCTCTCCAGACCTATATCCAGAAAGGCCCCAATCGATGTCTTTGCAGATACTTTTAGATAGGCTAAGTCCCCTAATTGAGCCAACGGTTTTTTCCGGGTGGCGATTAGCCGTTCCTCGGAATCCCGATATATAAAGACCTCTAACTCGTCCCCCTCTTGAGCGCTCTCCGGTACTTGTTTTTTGGGCAGAAGGATATTATCGCGCCGAATGCCCGTGCCTGCATCTAAATAAGCGCCAAAGGATGTGAAATTAGCAATTTTAAGGTTTTGTATTTTCCCTATTTCAATCATCTAAATATCCCCTTTCTCATTCACAGTAATAGGTTTGCCGTGGGCACGATTACTTAAACCCTTTAACGCCAATAAAAAGGGACTAGCAAAGCTAATCCCCGACAATCCTATTGAACCTTAATTCTAATGCTATTCTTGCCGAATTCCCTATACTTTTTCGAACCAAAAGCACTTTCTCTTAGTATTCCCAAACAAGCTAATCTTCTTTATAAATTAAATAATTGTCTTCTGTGTTATTGTGCTATTTGCGGAGCCAACGATCCAAAGCAAACTTATTGGCTTGACGGTTCATTTCGGCCAGGTTATCCGTTAAAGGAATTTCCTTTGGACAGGCCCGAACACAGTTCTGGGCGTTACCGCAATCTGCAATCCCACCGTCATCAAGTAATGGTGCCAACCTTTCATGTTTATTCATACTTCCGGTCGGATGGGCATTAAAAAGACGGACTTGTGAAATAGGAGAAGGTCCCATAAATTTAGAACGTGAATTCACTTGCGGGCAAGCTTCCATACAACATCCGCAAGTCATGCACTTGGATATTGCATAAGCCCAGCGGCGCTGGCCTTCTGAGAAACGCGGCCCGGGTCCCAAATCAAAAGTCCCGTCAATATTAACCCATGCACGGACTTTTTTCAGGTTATCAAACATGAATTGTCTGTCAACCATGAGATCCCGTATCACCGGGAATTTCGTCAGTGGTTCAAGTACGATTGGTTGTACCATTTTGTCTATGAGAGCAGAACAGGATTGCCTCGCTTGTCCATTAATAATCATTGTACAAGCTCCGCAGACTTCCTCTACACAGTTACATTCCCAGACCACTGGGGTCGTCTTCTGCCCAGCAGCAGTTACCGGGTTTTTCCGAATCTCCATTAAACAAGAAATAACATTCTGTTTCTCTTTATAGGGAAGATTAAACTCTTCCCAACGACTTGGGCTATTAGGACCATCTTGACGACGGATTTTTAAGCGGATTATTTGTTCAGCCATCTTAAATTCACCTCCAACTTCTCTTTATTAATAGACGCGCGGACGAGGCTTAATATAAGCAATGTCAACGTCTTCATAACTAAACTTCGGACCGCTGGGAGTCCACTCGGCAATCGTTGTTTTTAAGAAATTCTCATCATCACGCTCCGGATAATCCGGTTTATAATGTGCCCCTCTGCTTTCGTTGCGGTTTAAGGCTCCTAAGGTGATCACTCTTGCCAGTTCCATCATGTTCCAAAACTGACGGATGAACGTCGCTTCCTGGGTTCCCCATTCAATATTATCGTTGCGGCCAATATTCTGCCAGCGTTTCATAAACTCCTGAATTTTAACATCGGTTTCCGCCAGTTTATCGTTGAAGCGTACGATGGTCACATTCTGAGTCAAAATATCACCAAGTTCTTTATGGAGAGCGAAAACGTTTTCTGTCCCTTTCATAGCCAGGATCTTCGCCCATTTCTCGTCTTGCAGTTTCTTCTCTTTCACAAAGGTCGGCTCAGTGCCGCTTGGAGTTTTAATCTTGTTGTTCTTAATGTACTCCAGTGCTTTGGGTCCGGCGACCGTGCCCGAATAGGTTGCCGAAAGCAGGGAGTTCGCTCCCAGACGGTTTGCCCCATGGTACTGGTATTCGCATTCCCCGGCAGCAAAAAGTCCGGGAATACTGGTCATCTGATCGTAATCAACCCAGAGCCCGCCCATGGAAAAGTGAACACTTGGGAAAATCCGCATGGGGACTTTCGTCGGATCATCACCCACAAACTTTTCATAGATCTCCAGGATTCCCCCCAGCTTAACTCGTAAGTATTCCGCATCAATATGCGACAAATCGAGGTAAACCATTTTTTCGCCTTCAACCCCAAGGCCTTGGTTATAAACAACATCATAAATGACACGTGTCGCAATATCGCGCGGCACCAGGTTTCCGTAGTTCGGAAACATTTCCTCAAGAAAATACCAAGGTTTTCCGTCTTTATAGGTCCAGACCCGGCCTCCTTCGCCGCGGGCTGCTTCGGACATCAACCTGTTCTTGTCGTCACCGGGAATTGCGGTGGGGTGAATCTGGATAAACTCCCCATTGGCAAACTTGGCACCTTGTTGATATAACGCTCCTGCAGCGGTTCCCGAACAAATCGTCGAGTTAGTGCTTTTGCCAAAGATAATACCCAACCCGCCGGTTGCCATAATCACGGCGTCCGCCGCAAACGCCTTAATATCCATACTCCGCAGATCTTGCGCGACAATCCCCTTACACGTTCCTTCATCAAGCACAGCAGACAGGAATTCCCACTGTTCATACTTTTGAACCAGGCCTTCCACTTCATAACGCCGCACCTGCTCATCAAGCGCATAAAGAAGCTGCTGACCGGTTGTAGCCCCTGCAAAGGCTGTTCTTTTGACTTTGGTCCCTCCAAAACGACGGAAATCCAGTAATCCCTCCGGCGTACGGCTAAACATTACGCCCATCCTGTCATACATGCGGAGGATACCCGGTGCCGCTGCAGTCATGTTTTTCACCGGCGTTTGATTGGCCAGAAAATCTCCCCCATAGATCGTATCATCAAAGTGAAGCTCCGGTGAGTCCCCTTCTCCTTTGGTATTAATTGCCCCGTTAATCCCACCCTGAGCGCATAACGAGTGTGATCGTTTCACCGGCACTAAAGAAAATAAGTCGACGGACGTACCGGCTTCGGCCAACTTGATTGTTGCCATCAGCCCCGCAAGGCCGCCTCCCACTACGATGACTTTACTCATCCCCTTGACCCTCCTAAAATCTTTGTTCTTAATTATGAATACCGTTTCTGTTTATTTCATTCCAGACTGTTGAATCCAGACCGTTGAATCTTAAGGCTGATTCTCCCTCTACCGCACAAAGGCTGAAAGGTCTGATAAACCTACCCCCGCCAGGAGTATAAAAACTACCGTCAAGGCATACGACCACATTTTTTGGGAACGCGGTCCAATGGTTAAACCCCAGGTAATGGCAAAGGCCCATAAGCCGTTGGTAAAATGGAAAATCGCAAACAACACGCCAAGGGCGTAGAAGATCAGTCCAAGAGGCTGACTTACAAATTGAGAGAGTGAAGCGAAACTTAAATCGCCAAAACGCAGAAGATAAACGTGAATAACAACAAAGACCACGGTGTACAGACCAGAAACCCGTTGGATTATATAGAACCAATTCCGGGCATACTTATACCTCAAAAGATTGCTTTGACCGGTATAAACCACCCATGAACCATATATGGCATGTAATGCAATAGGAATAAAGATGACAACAATTTCAATAATCAGAATCCCCGGCATACCCCGCATAAAATCAATGAATCGGTTATACTGCTCTTCTCCCCCAAGGGCGTTTAAATTAGCAATCATATGAAATGTTAGAAATACGCCGATGGGCAGAAGTCCCAATAAAGAATGGACTCTACGGATTAAAAAGTGATACGGTTTTTGTGTTGTTTGTGCTGTACTCATAAATTTTCGTTTCTCTCCTTTCAACCTCTTTATTTAGAAACATGGAATTTTTGTCATATATTTTCCAAATCGGCTTTTCCATGACCAAATAAGAAATATGCAAGCTATATGCCAATTGAAATTAAATAGCCTATATTTTCCGTCATTATTTTAATTATAGAGGATACCCCCTTTAAGCAGTCGGTTTCAACCAATAAACCGTTAAAACCGGGCTCGGTAAATTACAGAAAATCGGTCAATATTCCCTTTGATTCAATCTTTAATTAGTCGATAATGTATAATTTCTAGAAATTATACATTAGAATCTTCTAATTGATGGAATATACTTAATCCATCTTCCCAGCTAAGACATTAATCTTAGTTTATTGTATAGGGTGGCCAGGGATATCTTTAAGGCCTTTGCGGCTTGCTTCTTTCCTTCTACTGAGTCGCCGTAACGCTTCAAGGCAAAACGGATCATCTGTTTTTCCATTTGTTCAATGGGCATAATTCTACCAATCACCTGTTCTTGTTGAATTGTTTTCTGAGGATCCAGGAGATTGGGCATAGACTTATGGTTAATTATTTCTTCTTCCGCTGTGACCATGGCGCGTTCCAAGACATTTTGAAGTTCCCGTATGTTACCTGGCCAATCATAATTCATCAACAGTTCTTCTGCTTGGCTTGTTAAACCAATTACGTGTTTACCATATTTACGGTTAAATTTGCTAATAAGGGAATGAACATACGCCGGAATATCTTCTTTGTGTTTGCGCAGTGGTGGCAAGCGCAATTCAAGGACATTAAGACGGTAATAAAGATCTTCGCGAAAATCGCCTTGTTTGACCATCTTCAGCAAATTACGGTTGGTAGCTGCAATTACGCGGACATCCACTTTGATGGTCTGGGTTCCTCCAACTCGTTCAAATTCCATTTCCTGTAAAACACGGAGGAGTTTGGCCTGTAAGTAGGGTTTCATATCCCCTATCTCATCTAAGAAAATCGTTCCTCCGTTTGCTAACTCCATCTTTCCGTGCTTTGTTTTCAGGGCTCCTGTGAAGGCTCCCTTTTCATGCCCAAAAAATTCGCTTTCGAGTAACGTCTCTGGAATTGCCGCACAGTTCACCTTAATAAATGGCTTGTCCAAACGCAAACTTGCGCCATGGATGGCATGAGCGAATAATTCCTTTCCGGTACCTGATTCTCCCGAAATGAGAATGGTCGAGTTACTTCTTGCCCCTTTACGGGCCAAATCCAAAGCACTTTTGAATTCGGGATGGCTTCCGATCAGGTCATCAAATGTATATGAACTAGTGGAGATTTGATTGATACGGCTTTGCAAATCATCAATCACTTGATTAGATACTTTCAATTGTTCCATCAACTTATAAATATCCGTTATTGACTGAAATACCACGACTGCGCCTTCCGATTTTCCGTCAACAACAACAGGGGATGCATTTGAGATTACTTCCACGCTCGTACCTCCAACCTGTCCCCTGTGAGCAAACACAGGTTCATGCGTCCGGAGAGATCTCGCCAGTGCACCGTTGGGAGAAACGTCAAAAATATTATGCCCAATTCGCTGACTCGCCGGAATTGAAGTAACTCTGCTAAAAGACGGATTGACATATTTTATCTTTCCGTCAATTCCTGCTACTTCAATGGCTTCCTGAACAGAGTTCAAAACAGTATCCAGTTCACCTTTTAAGCGTTTTATATCCGCCAGTTTTTCTTTTTCTTCAATAACATACATCATAAGATTTGCGCCTTGGGCTTCAACTATCGCGCTGGATTTTGCTTTATTTCGTTCTAATTGTTCTTGTACATCAGGATTACCTGTCGCTTCAATAATTACATCAAGATTTGGAACCTTAAGAAATGATTCCAATGTTACGCAGGTCGGCACACCATCCAGCCGCGCCATCCCCATCCCAGAATTCTTTTCTATAAGATCACAGACCACACAAATCTCAATCTGGTCAATACTTCGCAGCGTTTTATAGATTGTCGAACCCCCTTGTCCCATGCCCACGATACCCACTCGTACCTTCCGATCCACTATTTAACCCTCCCAGCAAAATTATCATTCTCTCCATCTTCTGTATTCTATACTAATTATTGTATCTTATCTA
>JQID01000030.1 GCA_000770645.1 Desulfosporosinus sp. Tol-M | reverse complement strand
CTCCATACTTTCCCCTACTAATGAATTAGCTGCGAAATGAATAACCGCTTTTATGTTATTGGTTTTAAAGACTTTATCTAAAGCATCTTTATCTCTTATATCTATTTTATGCAAATAGTCTACTTGTATTGATTTTTCATGCCCGCTCTGCAAATTATCAACTACTATTACATCTTCATTTTGCTCTTGAAAGTATTCAACGGTATGGGAGCCAATGTAGCCTGCTCCACCGGTAATAAGAATCGTCACAATTTACCTCCCCTGTTTAACTCATCTTTGACAGCTTGTCTACTCAATTCGTTCTCCGGAATCAATCCTACGGAAAGTAAAATTGTATCACACTCAAAGAACAATTCACTTTAGTCACTTGCTCTCTCTTACCGCTTGACCTGAAATTATCACCTACTAAACTCCTACAATGCAAATTGCTCCCGTAAATAAAAATTAAGCAGTTTTAGATACTCCTGAACTCCGCATTTCAGATCCTCTCGCCTCCGCCACCATCCCTCGGCCTTAAAATCGTCATACTGAGTAGGACAGGATATGACCCGGACTTCCTGATCCAGAGAGCCTACGGCCTTAACAAAGATCTTCTTTGCCCGTCCGGAATGTGATTTGGAAGTCACAATAATCAGGGAGTCTATCTCCTTTCGACTCTTCAGATACTCCCTCACCTGAATCGCTTCATCCTGGGTACTGAGCGCATCACCGGGCAGAATATTTACCTTTGCCACCGGTACTCCCAGCTGCACGGCCACTTCCCTGGCAGTATCAGAGTCATGAGGGATCTTTACCCCTTGGTTTACAACCAGATCATAACCCCTGACCATATTTCTGACCATCACTATTGCATCTGCATAGCCCTGCCTAAAAAGATCCACCGCCCCCAGCATCCGATCCGGTCCGCTGCCCATTAAAACAACAATCAGATCACTGCGCTGTGGTTCATCCTCTACCACCAGAAAACTGCCGAGGGCCGGTAAAGATAATCTGCCCAGAATAAAAATACCTAAAATAACGGCTAAGCTTACAATTATCTTTTTGGGTCTCTTCATAATATCAACATCTCACTATAAGTTTTCCTGATACCACTCAAGATCCGCCTTAATCCCCCGCTCAAAGCTCCCATCGGGATCGTAAGGGGAAAGCTGACCGAACGAGAGGGCTTTCCTCGAGCATGGTATCTGCATTCTTGTCCCTGCTACTGCATGTTAATGGGTTGTCAACACCGCCTTGCATAATGCTATTAATAATATACCACAAATTAGTGGTTTTAATGGTGTTTGCTTCCTTAATATGTCTCAACAGTGCTTCAATTGACATAGGTTTGAAACAGTGTTAAACTGTGCATAATAGCTTGGGGGGTGGTGTTTTGTCACTGAAAGACAATAAGCGAAGAATCACAGCAATTATCAGTCAGGAGTTGGAACAGAAAATCCAACAACTTTCCGAGGTCGAGCGGCGCACAAAATCTTCAATGACGGCAATTTTAATAGAAGAGGCAATTGAACACAGAAAACAGCAGGAAAAGGGGGGAAATTAAGTGATTGATTTTAGAAATCCCTATACACCGGGAGCCGGCATGATGCCGAAATATCTGGCAGGTAGAGATGACATTATTGATAATGCAAGGAAACGGATTGAAGCTGTCTCAACCGGGTATCAGTCGCGTTCGGTTGTGTATTATGGGCTGCGAGGCGTTGGAAAAACAGTTATACTAAATTCCATTGAGAACATCGCGGATAGCAACGATCTTTTAAACCGCCACATAGAGGTTAAGGAAACAAGCAATATTGTGAAGGCATTATCCATTGCATGTAACGGTTTTGTGCAAAGCCTTAGTCTCAAAGAGGCTATCAAAGATAAGGTTGGAAAACTCTGGTCTATCATAAAATCTTTTAGCACAACATGGAATCCGGAGGACAAAACCTTTTCCTTTGAATTGAAGGATCAGCCGTTGGAGCTCGCTACCGCAGGGACCGGCGATTTATCAAATGACCTTACAGAATTACTGGTCACACTTGGGAAGTATGCGCAGCAGGCAGATACGGCAATCTGCTTCTGCATCGACGAGATTCAATATGCGAAAAGTGAGGAGTTAGAAGCCCTCATTACTGCGGTTCACCGCTTGAATCAGCTGGGGCTTCCCGTTCTTTTCTTTTGTGCGGGACTTCCGAAAATTTTGAAAACAATGGGCGACACAAAGTCTTATACGGAACGGCTTTTTGAATTTATTGAAATCGACTCTCTCCCTGATTTGTCCGCCAAAGCCGCTATCACTATCCCTGCAGAAAAACTTAACGTACACTATACCACGGAAGCTGTAACAAAAATCATTGAACTTACACAAGGATATCCATATTTCATTCAGGAAATGTGCAGCACCATCTGGGAAAATCAC
>JQID01000187.1 GCA_000770645.1 Desulfosporosinus sp. Tol-M | reverse complement strand
TATAATCAAGGGCAAGCGCGTCAACTTATTTTACAAGCCGCACAACAAGGGATTATTGGCAATGGAGTGGCTACAATCTCACCTGACAATAGTTTTCTTTTGATTGCCAATCTTCCAGCGCCACAAACGTTCCTGGGACAAGGACAAACGGGGATGTATGCGTCGTATTTGGTGGATGACAAGGGGAAGACGGGATTTTTAGCAGGGGTATTAAGGTCAGTTGGGAATGGAGTTTATCGGGCTCATTTCCACAGCCAAGTTCCACTCCATCATTACAGTCGTGTTGTAGTCTCAGTGGAAAATCCGGCACAGCTCGGGCAAGCGCCGAATGGGCCGATTATTTTAAAAGTCAAAGAGCCGATGGGAATGATGACATTTCTGACTCCGATGAAGAATACCGCAACGACTGTCTGGGGAAAGATATCTGGATTGATCAATGGCCGAAAGAAACCGGCGATAAATCCGGAAGCTGCTCCAATAAGTCCGGAACTTCTTCAATCTCTGAACCAAATGGACGTAGACCCGGAACCCAAAAAATAAGTATAGATAGTACCTTTTCAGAGGGTATTACACCATTTAAGGGGGTAAGTAATTCATTTCGAAGAATTACTTACCCCCTTTCTGGACGGTCCCTTCTCGCTATCGCGGTGCCTTGCCATTCTGCAAGAAGGCTAATACGTGCGAAGACAGTGTCTTCGCGGGTGGCGCTACTAACCTCAAACGTCCTGTTTGAGTCATGGCAACAGGGACACTTGACCATCCACGGTCGTCGCATTTAGAAAAGAAACAGGATGAGTAAAATCAGCGCAAGTATACCAAGCGTCCCAAGGGTCACAGTGATGCCAAGCGTCGCCAGGTTTATTTGTGCTAAAAGTACATTAGAGAAAAAGGCAATAAAGAAGAACAAGGTCATCGCCAAAATACCCGCCCCCAAGGGCGGGGACCGTAGAAGAGGAACGAGGCTTTTAAATCCATAATCCCAAGTATCTACTGCCTTGGGCTCCGAACATCCACGCGGTGGGGATGGGGAGCTCTGCGGAAAAACTGCAGGAAAGATGGGATTACTGGATCGAGTTAGCAAAGGCATGGGTGTTTCCTCCATTCCCTGTACCATTTGGAGTTCCTATTCCGGCTCGTTCAATAAGGAATTGGGCAATGATTAAACCAAGGGCGATAAGTAGGTTGCCGGGTGCTCCCGGAACTTCAAATAATGGGACGGTAAACGAAGTATCCGGGCTTCCGTCAAAAGGAGCGAACGAAGTTGAAACAAATAGGGAGACACTTAAATTATCGGGGAAAAGTGGTTCGTCCCCACCGACGGGGCCAGAGCCTTGCCCTGGAACAGGTGAAACGGATGGAACGGTTGAAGGCATAGGGACTTGCCCTTTGATGGTTGCATGCACAAGCTGGTTTAGTTGTCCCAAGGTCAGGGTCTCGGGATAATGAATTGAAATCGTGCGGGATAGGTTTGGAGGATGAACCAAATCTCGTTTAAAAAGAAACGACATGAGCATATCCAAGCCAACTATAATCATTGAGGCAAAGTGGAGTTTGATGGATGCCAAAGGTAAGATCATCGCACTGACAGGGCTAAACTGCAAGTCGCGCCGGATAGGGCTGGTCACTAAGATAGAAAAAGAGAAAGGAGTCGCCGGCAACTGGGGTGAACAGTAATATTGGTTGATCACAACGTTTCTCCTTTCTCAAAGATCTTATCAAAACCAAGTGTGAATCGTTACCCATACCCCTAAGATGACCACGATCAGGAGCGCGATGAACGTCACGGGATGTGTAATATCGTTAACGAATTTAGGTCCCTGATAACCGCCGACTTGCACTTTTCAATAACACTTCCTCTTTATTGTTTTTGAGTAAATCCAAGCGGGAGTTTAAGGCCTTTTAACATTTCCGGCGAAATTTGCATCTTCTCCATAGAGTCTCCGCCGCCGATTCTGTCAAGAATTTGCTGGGCCATGCCTTTTAACTCTTCCGGTATGGGGAGATCATTGGCCGAGGGCATGCCATTCATTGCGGTAGTTAGGGTTAGGTTGACCATGGCCATAAGTTTTTCAAATTTTTGCTGTTGAATAAAGTATGCTTTGATCAGGGGATGTTTATTTATAAGACGGATCTTAAGATCAAGTAGCGCTAGAGATTCTTTTTCAGGAACAACTTTACTGATCATTTGAGTGGTTACCAACCCGCGCTCTTTTTCTTGGTACTGGATAAAGGCTTCTCGGCTTAGAGGATCAGTCATAATGGAAGCTTCTGCAGCTTTTAAACCTTGAATTTCGGGGGTTTGAGACAGGGCTTCACCCAATTCGCGGGCCTTGTCAATGTAACTCATAGGGGCACCTCCTTTTTTCCTTATACAAAATATGCGTTGAAAGGCGTACTGGTGTACGATGGGTTCCTTCGGAGAGATGAAAATAAGATTACAGTTGAGAAGGAGAAGGAAAGTTGAGAATTGCGTAGAATCCCTTCTGTATAGAAAGGGGGAATGTTTATGCGTACATTTCGATTGGAAATACGCTTGATTCAAGCCGCTGCAGGGCTTGCTTTTATCGTGCTGATCGCTGGTTTTTTTGGATTATGGGGACAGGGTGGCAAAGAACCAGTGGGAGGGACAACTATCCAGGGATTAGAATCGAAATCCGCTCAAACCTTGAGCAATTCAAAGATTGTCGCTTTGGGTGACTCGTTTACTTTAGGATATCCGCTTGACGCGGCACATTCCTGGCCTAAGCGCACGGCGGATATTCTGCAGGTTCCGGTGATCAATAAAGGAAAAGGATATCAGACGGCGAAAGATCTGCTCGATCGTTTCGATACGGATGTAGTGGCCGAGCAACCGGGCCGTGTGATTATTTTTGCCGGGATTGGCGATGCGCTTCAGGGGGTACCCCTGGATGAGGTTCAAACAAATATTCAAGCAATGGTGGAGAAGGCAAAAGCCAACCGGATTATTCCAATTTTAGCTTTGCCCCTTGAGTATCCGGGGTTTCGACAAGCCATTAAAGACACTCGCGAATGGGAGATGAATTACGCTTCGACGCAAAATATCATGACATTGGACTTTGCGACTGTGTTGTTTGACGCAGACGGGAAATTCTTAAGCGGTTTATCCTCAGATGGAAAGTATCCGAATGCCAAAGGGTACGTGACGATGGGAGATTATGCAGCAAGCGTCCTCAAGTAAGAGGGTCCGCGAGATACGGCCTGTTTCCCGCGCTTCGGAAAAGGCGGATTAGCGTGCAAGTCGGGACAGTTCTCGACTTGCATTTCTTGCATCTCGCGCCCCGTCGACCCAAGCCGGAGGAAGTTTCTTAGCTTAGAGAGCACGGAGAGAGGAATCGCGTTAATGAGTGAAGTCGATGAGGCTTGAAGAAACGCATTGGTCGCACATTCAGAGAAGCCCAGAGGTTATGCGTTTTAGCCTCAGCGACAAGCGAATAGCGATGGAACGTGTGCGACCGTGCTAAGACACTGACTCACAGGCCAATTAACGTAAAAAAGATAAATCCGATAGTTCCGCCGAGTAGGGCATAACGAGGATGTCGTTCACGAGAGAGGGGCCAGAGCTCCGCGAAGATAAGAAAACTCATTGCACCTGCGGCGAGGGCAAGAAAGAAGGCCAGGGAATTCTGAACACCTTCAAGGGCGAAGATTCCAGCCAAGGCACCAAGTGGAGTGAAAAAGGCGATCCCGATGTTCAGTAGAAGAATTTTCCACCAACGGATTCCAGCCATTCTTAAGGGCGCTGTGGTCGCCATCCCTTCTGGAAGATTGTGTAATGTGATGGCAAAGGCAATAAGAAGGCCAAGGCCGGGGGCAGCTTCTTGGCTGACGGCGATAGCCATGCCTTCAGGGAGATCATGTAAAGCTATCCCAGTTGCAACGAGAAGACCGGTCCTTTTTAGACGTTGACGCCGGGACAGGGGGAGAGTGTTATTGAAGACACTTAGGCGAATCTCTGCAAAGTACATGAAGAGAAGGCCTAAAACAAATCCCATGCCCACCTGAAGCGGTGGGCCGATCTCCCAAGCATTCGGAAGCAAATCAATGCTCACGACTGCAAGCATCACCCCGCCGGCTCCGGCTAAAAGGGAGGCAAGAACACGTTCTTTTGGCATACCAAATAACAGGACGAGTAGGCTGCCAAATGTTGTTGCCAGTCCGGCAATCATACTAATCCAGATAATTTCGTACATGTCGGGCATGAGTGACTCCTTTCTATAATTTAACGATACCCATATTTATGGATTAAAGCAGTGTTTTATACAATAAAAATACAAAGACCGAGAATTTACACAGACAGCCCTTCACTTAATTATGAGGGGGCTGTCTGTTTTGGCCTAAAATACTTAGTATATGAAACGAAAATGTACTATTTATTAGGACAAAGCATAGGTTTAGAGTGAGGATAGGGAAACTTCTCAGTGGAGTAATCAACTGAAGTTTGTTTAACTTATTCAGGGGCTAAATGTTCGAACATTGAGTATTGAAAATCGAACTGGGGAAGGGGCAATAAATATGAAAGTACGGATTTGGAACAGTTTTCTCGGGGGGGTTGTTCTCTTCAGCCTCATTTTTATTGCGGGCTGTGGGACACTGGAGACTTTAGTGAATAAGGATGGGGCTGCGACATCATTTGGAGATTTTATTGGTTGGAATAAAACTGCTACTATTCCAGATGCAACAACTGCGACAACTTCTGCGGAGACCAAGACAGTAGTACTGTATTTTGCGGATTCAACGGGTAAATATTTGGTCAAAGAACAACGTATCTTGCCTAAGACAGTAAGTCTGGCGAGAGAAACAGTGACTCAGTGGTTAAAAGGTCCCGCAGAAACTGGAACGACGGTGCAGGCTTCAGTTCCTACGACTACGGTGCTACTTGATATTGCCATAAAAGAAAATGTGGTCGTCGTCGATCTAAGTAAAGAATTTTTGCAACCTAATGCTAAGGTATCACCAGAAGTCGCTCTATATGGGCTTGTCAACACGCTAACTCAGTTTGCAACAATAAAACAAGTGCAGATTCGCATCGAGGGAAAACCGCTAACCAAGTATGCGACAATCGACGCCACAATGCTGAGCAATAAAGCGAGTTTAGTGAAGGGAAGTACCGCCACCACCACAACCCCAATTGTTCCAAGTTCAAGTACGGGCTCAGGGGTTACTGCGCCTGATAATACCAGTAATGTAGTCCTTCCTGATTCACCCAGCTCGATCAACCTTTTCAATTATCCTCCTAGTTCCACCTAAGGAGAGTCTGCGGGACACGTCCACTAACACCTTTTAGTTTGAGTTATGCGGTGGCCCAAATTATTAAGAATAGCAGCTCCGGCAGCCTGGTTTAGAAGATGTGCAAAACGTTTGAAGTATCGGAGCGATTATTATTATTGTGATGACAGCTGCCATCAAGGATTTATTTAAATTTTTTAGATCATTATTTGCATAGT
>JQID01000032.1 GCA_000770645.1 Desulfosporosinus sp. Tol-M | reverse complement strand
TTCGAAATCTGTAAGCAGTGATTGAATTCCGATAAATCGATAGGTGTGATATAGGAGTGACTTTCTTGAAGAATAATAAAAAGGTTGTTACCTTAGTCTATGGTTGCCAAATGTCAGAACGTGATGCCGAAACCTTGACGGAGATTACAAAACGCTGTGGTTATACGCATACATTGGACCTTAATGCCGCAGACTTAGTAATTGTTAATACTTGTTGCGTAAGAGAAAGTGCAGAGAATAGAATCCTTGGAAAAATCGGAGAACTGAAAAAACTTAAGGATCGAAATATAAACGTCAAGATTGCTGTCACCGGCTGTATGGTTCAACAACCAGGCGCCTTGGAACGATTGCAGAAACGAGCACCTCATGTGGATCTTTGGGCCGGAACCCATAATTTACACGATTTTTCCGCCCTAATACATAAGGTAGAACAAGGAGAAAAAGTGGCAGAAGTTTGGCAAGAACCGAAAGCAATCCTCGAAATTACACCGTTTGCAGAGCAAGGCAAGCTACAGGCAAATGTAAATATCATGTATGGTTGCGATAACTTCTGTTCATATTGCATTGTTCCACATGTGCGCGGCAGGGAAAGGAGCCGTAAACCTGAGGAAATACTGCAAGAAATCGAATCCCTGGTGAGCAGGGGCTGCCGAGAGGTCACCTTATTAGGCCAAAATGTGAACTCCTACGGAAAAGAGTTTTCAACCGCCTATGACTTTGCGGATCTACTCCATCAAGTGGATCAAATCGCACTTCTTTCCCGGATCCGCTTCATCACTTCTCATCCCAAGGATTTATCCAATAAGCTGATTGAGACTGTTGCCGAGGGGAAGAAGCTTTGTGAGCACTTCCATCTTCCCATTCAATCAGGCAGTAATTTTATTTTAGAGCGCATGAATCGGAAATATACAAGGGAATACTATTTAAACCGTATTCAAAAAATTCGTGAACTTATCCCGAATGCCAGCATAACAACGGATATTATCGTTGGTTTTCCTGGTGAATCAGAAGAAGACTTCGAACAGACCCTCGCGATAATGAATCAAGTTCATTTTAGTCAAGCTTTTACCTTTATGTTTTCTAAACGTTCAGGAACGCCGGCCGCGAAGATGGAAAATCAAATTCCTTTAGAAGTCAAAAAGAGACGTTTACAGGAATTGATGAGTGTCCAAAATCAGGAAAGCCTTGAATGGCGGCAACATATGATTGGAAAAATGATAGAAGTTCTTGTGGAAGGTCCCAGTAAAACAAATTCCAAGCGATTAACCGGACGAACTCGCGGCAACGAACTCATCGTTTTTAATGGTAATCCGGAAATTATTGGAACGTTAGTTAATGTTAGGATTAATGAAGCAGGAGCCTGGACCCTAATTGGCGTGGTCGAATAGGAAGAGAAAAATTGCTGGCCAATGAATTTAATGCAGGGATTCAGAATTCTATGTAGAATGTAATAATAGAATGTAAAATTCGGAGGTATGTTGATAATGTCTAACTATGAAGTTAAAGAAAAGGCAGAACTCTTGGCTGAGGCCATTACCCAAAGTCCGGAACGTACCGAATTACTTAGAGCGCAAGAGGCAATGACTGCTGACGAGTCAGCCCAGCAATTGATTGCGGAATTTCAGGTAGCTTACGATTGTTATATGGAAAATGAAAAAAGTGGTGGGCTAGCCGATAAAACTGAGGTCAATCGAATTCAAAGCAGAATGGATGGTAACCCTTCCATTGCCGCCTATATGACGGCACAAGACAAATTTAGGGAAATGTTGGATATCGCTAATACCATTCTTACCAATGCGATTACCGGTTCTTCAGGCGATTGCTCCTGCCAAGATGACATTTGTGATTCTAACCGATGCTAGACTAGTGGATGTAGTAACAGTGGGTACTGTTGCTCGTGAAGCTAACACTTGACGAAGTATAATAGGTTATTAAAAGGGAAGAGCTAAATCGTAGCTCTTCCCTTTTAGGATTAAATGTCAGGCTAAATAAAACCTATTTGCTTAATGGGGGAAATAGCGTGAAAAATATTATTCATTACGCAAAGAACGAAAAGAGAACCTTCACAAGCAAAGCGTTTTGTGCGGTGGACAGTCTGGTCCTGTCGCAGTGTGCCTATCTCTATTTTGACGGATTTTTCGCTGATATAATGGAACGGTCAGCCCCCGTCACAATAGCGGCGATAGCAGCGAATGAAAATATTGAAAGCCTCTATCAGTATACAATGGACAGCAAAAATAATCAGAAGCTTCTGCCGGCACTTGCTAATAGCCCAAGGTTCCGTAATATTGAGATTTACTATTATGTGAACAAACTGGATTATGCAAATGAAAAGCAGTTTTCGGCCTGTACTTTTATTCTTAATGACGGTACCGCCTATGTTGCTTACAGGGGTACTGATTCCTATTTTGTTGGCTGGAAAGAAGATTTCAATATGGCCTACACCTGCCCTGTTCCTTCACAGGAAGAGAGTGTTTATTATCTTAATACGGTGGGGACGCTTTTATCATCAAGGCTGAGGATAGGCGGGCATTCCAAGGGGGGCAATCTTGCTGTTTACGCCGCGATGAAATGCAATACCGACATACAAAGCCGGATCATCGATATTTTCTGCCACGACGGACCTGGTTTTCGGGAGGAAGTATTTGCAAGCTCAGATTATAAAAAAATTAAAGACCGAATACACCTATACGTGCCGCAGTCTGCACTGATTGGGCTGCTCTCGGAGCATCGTGAAAAGTACGTTGTCATCAAAAGCAGCCGGATAGGTATAATGCAGCATGACCCTTACTCGTGGCTGATTGAGGGAAGCGATTTTGTATATCTGCCGGATGTAAAGCATATAGCGGTTTTAGCTAACAAAACCCTGACAAAATGGTTGAGTTCCTTGGATGATAAAAAGCGCGAAGTATTCGTTGACACCTTATATAGTGTTATTAAAGCAACCGGAGCAAAAACCTTTTATGATTTAACGGAGGATCGGCGGGATAAAGCGCTCGCCGCGCTGGATGCCATCCGCGGAATTGATGAAGAAACCAGGCGCTTTGTTAGACAAGTGGTGAGGTCGCTCATCTTGATGGCAGTTAATACCCTTCGGGCCGAA
>JQID01000092.1 GCA_000770645.1 Desulfosporosinus sp. Tol-M | reverse complement strand
ATTACATAGTAATATATATATGTGTTTTTTCATTTATACTTCCCCCCCAAAGGTATATAACTTAGAATTATCAAGAATAAAACCTCTATTAGAGTATTGCTTGTTAACTTTTAACGAGGTCATATTTTTCATTTCTTTTTTTATTTTTATCCAATATTTATCATACTCGCTAGTAATGTCTGAATTTAATGTGTACTTATCACTTTTTAAGTCTCTCAATTCTCCTTTTTTTATTCCAGTTTCAATTGAATAGTCGTAGGCTTTTTTAAATGTTACGATACGGAAGGCATTGTAATATTCGTAAGTATTCCAATAATCCTCCATACTCATATTTGCTGCTGTGCAAAAATTATTAATAAATTTTTGAAATTCTTCTGTTTTTTCAAATACCAATCTTTCGGATTTAATAAAATCATCAATCTCGTTTTTTGTTGGTAGAACATTATTTTTTATCGCATAGCTCATAATTAATTTTTCTTCAACTAAAATGTTAAAAATGGCTTTATCATCCATATCTCCAAATCCGGCTGCCTGATTAATGCCTTTTCTAAATTCGATTTCTGCAATAGATATTGGTAATAGATCAACATTTGAAACTACATCTTCGTAATTCACCAACTTATTTTCTACTACTTCTAATGACTTAGAAAGTAATTCAGGATTATTCTTAATGAATTCACCACCTAGTTTAATATATTCTTCTACGCTTTTTTTCTGGTCAGCATAATAATTTTGATATGATATACCAATAGATACTGTAATTAAAAGTGTAGTCAGAGCGCCTACAACTAGTAACTTTTTGATCATTTCATTTCCTCCTTATAAATATACATTTGAATGGGATAGATTAAATAATTCTCCTTCCTTTCTCTCTATCTCCCTTCACAAATATCCCCAGTAGGTGTAATATAAAAATCACCTACTATTTTGCGTAGGGGGCTAACGCCATCAGATCTATGGTACTTTGCGGGTATGATGATCTGATGGCATCTCTATTTTAAACAGCAACTGCCATTCAAAAACTAATAGTAGTTGCAAATATTATAGAGTCTACTCAACCATTTATCCTTTAACCTTTATTGGATATTTTTGAAAAACTCGGGATGCATTGACGGTTATACGAATTGTTCCTACTTCCTATAATAAACAATTATGTCCTCATGTGACTAAAAGCTGATAGATATTAGCTCGGCGTATATAACTGTTAATTTGTTGTCCCGCCCTAGATCAGTATATCGTAAATTGATAAACTTTGCCCCCGTAGTTTTACTAGGTTAATTCCTAATATTTTACAACAAATTATTCCTTACTTCGACTTTCCCTGCTTTTAAACGGTTATGAGTTATTATTTTGAATAAACACTCTCGAAGAGGTCTTTAACCTGAACTATCAAAACTCAAGAGTTTCAGACAACAGAAAACTTCTAAATAATATAAAGATGAAGGATTTAGCAATTGCTAAATCCTTCATCTTTATATCTTAAGACTGCTTCCAAACGTGTGTTCACCTTTAATTTGAGAAAGATATTTCTAACGTGAAAATCAACTGTCCGTACGTTAATGCCTGTGACTAAGGCAATCTCTTTGCTACGGAAACCTTGTGATACTAATTCAATAATTTCTATTTCTCTAGGGGTTAGAAGGTTACATGGCTTTTTTTCGTAGTTAACTGGAATATGTACGTTATTATCATTATTTTTGGATTGAAGTAAATTCTCTAAACCTTGCGACAGATAAACCTCACCATCATAAACTGTTAATATCCCCTGAATTAATTCCTTTACTGAACATTCTTTAAGTAGGAAACCATTTGCCCCTTTACTTAGAGACTTAGTAACGTAACCCTTGGGATTATGTCCGGTCATCATAAGAATCTTAACTTTTGGTTGAACCTTTTTTATCTCATCTATTAAATCCGTCCCACAGATATCTGGGAGCTGAATATCTAACAAAACGACGTCAATCTCAGTTTTACTAAAAAAGTCCAGACAACTTATCCCGTTCTTGGCAATTCCAACTACCAAAATCCGGGGTTCAAAAGATAATAACGCGACGGTTCCTTCTGCAAAAAGCAAATGGTCATCAACTACTAGAATTTTTACTTTTTCTAATTCCTCAGAATTGAAAGACACTTCAATTTACCTCCATCTAGAAATAGGCTCTCGAAACTTTATTTATAAGAAATTTGAGACTATGGTTCCCACTACTTAACCCAGTTCGATTCTATTTTAAACTTAATAGGAAATCAACTGGTTCGACAGGATTTGCCATTTTTTCTTGTTTCTATGGTATTATTAGGACAATTATAAATCCCGCCCGAGAATTAAAGCAAATGTCTCATAAAAAATATTCTGATATGCTAAAATCTTATTTTTCTTCTTACATATTAAAAGTGAGATGCAATAAGCCATAAATAAGCGATTTACTTCTCTCTATGATTAAAAGGTATGGATAGGACAAAATTTTGTAGAAATAGGAGCACCACTAATACCGATACCCCCGTACTTAATTAACTGTTATTCCTCTATTTCCTCCACCCTCCACCCACTCTTTAACTGAAATACAAAATGCGTTGGCGAGAAAACTTCAATCTCCTCAACCAACGCATTAAATATTTGTTCATCAAATTCCTCAAGCAGTGAATCCCAGCTATTTATAGTCTTTAGGATTTCGTCAAACCTTTGCTTCAACCCATCCTTCAAGTCATTTACCTTATCGTGTTCAAGCCTTTTCTTTCGGAATTCCTCCAATTCTTCAGAATATTTTTTGTACTCTTCATTATAAACCTCGGAATCAACATTATTATTAACCTGAAAACTAATAAACCTTTTTAGCTCATTTTTTAATTCATCTAATCGTTTATCCGAAGCTTCAGTTCCTCTAATCAACCAGATTCCCTTTGAGCAATGCTCTTCGTTCTTTCTCATCTTAAACCTAATTAAATATTTCTCTGGAAATGATCGGGGGGGGTGTTCGTCTTATGGTAATACTTTTAAGGCAAAAATTTAGCGACCTCGTCATTTCCGACAGAGCCGCTATTCTGTGATTTCCTCGCTTACGTCGCCTATGAAATTGTAGATGATTCGTACCTCTTGCCGTTGCTGGCCGTCGACCTTTTCAGCTTGCCCGACGATGATTTTCTCAATCAGCGTTGCCGCTATCTCTGGGGTCAACTCCGTTATATCGGTAAATTGCCGTACCAGTTTTATGAACCGTTCCGCACTGTCGGTCTTTTCCTTATCCTCAGCGATGGCAATCCGCAGTTGCTCACAATGGGTGCGAATTTTTGTTTGTTCCGTTTCAAAGCCATCGAGCATTTTGGCAAACCGCTCTGCACTGAGGTCTCCGACCACCTTGTCCTCGTATAGGCGGTTGATGATGCGGTCAATTTCATTTAAACGTGCTTGCCCCTCGGCGAGTTCTTTCTCGTTCTTGCGGAGAGCGTCTTCACCGCTACGCCTTGTTTTCCGCTCCACCATTTTCACGAATTCGTCCTCGTGCTTCTGGGCGAAAGCCGTGACCTTACGAAGGTGGGTAAGCACAACCGTGTCCAAATCATCGCGCCGAATGTAATGGGTCGAGCAGAGGTTGTAGTGCAGGTGGTATCCGCACATATAGCACCCACTGTGGGATTTTAGCCTCGGTGTAGGCTTAAAGTACAACTTATTCCCGCAAGTATCGCAGTAGAGCAATCCGTTCAAGGGGCCTTTGTCGTAGACGTTGACCTTCCTGTGCCGCCCGCTTTCCCTTATCCTGTGAGCAGTCTGCCAAGTTTCTTCATCTATAATGGCTTCTTGCGTATCCCGCGTGATTATCCACTCGCTTTCGGGAAGTTGTATGCTTTTCTTGTTTTTGTAGGATACTTTTTCACGTCGGTAACTTACGGTATGTCCAGCATACTCATAGCGGTCGATAATCATAATGATTGACCCTAAGTGCCAGAGTTCAGGTAACTCGTCCAAGTTAAGGCGTCTGCCGTACCTGTACAGCCCAAACTGCATCATGTGCTTGGCGGGCGTGTCTATCTTGCGTCGGCTCATCTCTTCGGCAATTTGTTTGAATGTCATACCTCCCATATAGAGCTTGTAAATCTCGCGCACAACCTCAGCGGCTTCCTCGTCGACCACCCACTTTTTGGGGTCATCTTCCGACCGTTTATATCCATAGGGTACATTACCCGTTATATGTTCACCTGAGTTTGCCCTCGCCCGCATACCTGCTTTCACCTTTTTGGAGATGTCGCGGCAATACCATTCATTGATAATGTTGCGGAACGGTGTAAAATCGTTATCGGCTGTATTCGTGCTGTCTACGTTATCATAAACAGCGATGAATCTCAAAAAGAGATGTTCTGTATACCGATGATCTTGCAGCCTTTTTGAGCAAGACAAACCCGGATCTGAAGGAAGATGAAGTCAGTCAGCTCGTTGACAATGTTCGTCTTGTGGGTGCTGAAAGCGACTTTGCAACACTGCACAAGGTCTATGGCTGGATGGTTGACGGTGTTCAATATACTCCGCATAGCGGAATAGCCAGAATGGTATCGCTCATTGACTTTAAAAACCCGGACAAAAACAAAAATATCTTCCGGGTCGTCAACCAGTTTGTAGTTGAATACACCAATAACGGCAAAAAAGAAAACCGCAGACCGGATGTTCTCTTATATGTCAATGGAATGCCGCTGTGCGTCATTGAGATGAAGAATCCTGCAGATGCCAATGCCACCATTCATGAAGCTTGGAAGCAGGTCAATATCCGTTATTGGAGAGATATTCCGCATCTGCTGCACTACTGTCCCCTGGCTTGTATATCCGATGGCGTGAAAACAAGACTCGGTACGGTTCGCACTCCCTATGAGCATTTTTATTCCTGGCGCAGAGTAAATGACGGGGACAGGGTGTCTACGATGCCTTTTGCGGAAATGGAGAACATGATAAAGGGCGTTTACAGCCCGGCAAGATTCCTTGAGATATTCCGTGACTATGTCTATTTTCAGGACAGTATTTATGACCGCAACGAGGTTGAAATCGTTTGCCGTTATCCGCAGTTCTTTGCGGCAAGATTGCTTAAACAAAGCATCGCCAAATCCGTTGTGGAGAAAAGCGGCAAAGGCGGCACCTACTTCGGTGCGACCGGTTGCGGAAAGACCTATACAATGGCCTTCCTCGCTCGTCAGCTTGCTCTTCGCTGCACAGATATCCCGGAAATCGGTTCGCCGACAATCGTTATGATTGTTGACCGGGAAGAACTTCAGAAGCAAGGTGCAAAGCTCTTTACAAAGAGTAAGGAATTCCTGAATCTCGGTGAAGTCTCGGTTGTTCAAAACCGCGCGCACCTGAGACAAGAGCTGGGCGCACGCCAGAGCGGTGGTTTCTATATCTGCACGATTCAGAAATTCTGCGACAGAGAGGACGATAAAATCGGCCTCATCAATAACCGGCAGAACATTATCTGCTTTTCTGATGAAGCGCACCGCACCCAGTTGGAGCACTCCAAAAAGATTCAGTTCAGCAAGGACGCTGACGAGAACATGAAGGCTATGGTGTCTAAGCCATATGCCAAAGTGCTGAAAGAAGCGTTCCCTCAGGCAACCTTCGTGGGATTTACCGGCACACCGATTGCAGAAACCTACCAGACCTTCGGTGAAGAGATTGACCGTTACACCATGGATCAGGCCGTTGCGGATGGACTGACAGTTTCCATCAAGTATCATCCCCGCATTGCGAAGGTCTTGCTTGATAAGGAAAAGGTAAAGCAGATAGAGGCCTATTACAAGATCTGCGCCGATGAAGGCGCAACCGAAGAGGATATCGAGGCAAGTAAGAAGGCCATGAGTTCTATGGAGATCATTCTCGGAGAACCTTCCCGGCTTGAGCAGCTTGCCGTGGATATCCATGACCACTATACTGCCGCTTGCAATGAAGATCCAGACAGAGTTCAAAAGGCCATGATTGTCTGCTCCAGCAGACCGATTGCCTATGCTTTGCTCAAGAAGTTCAAGGCAAAGTATTCGGAATGGTTTGAAGAGAAGAAAGTGGCGGACGGAGTATCTGCCACTGCCGAAGAACTGAGGGAACTTAAGCCAATGCCCTTCATGGCAATGGTTACGAGTGTCGGTAAGAACGACGAAGCCGAAATGTACAATTATCTCGGCGGCGTTTCAAACGATAAGCGTTCCGGAGACCTGGATGCAGCCTTTAAGCAGGAAAAATCCAATTTCCACGTCGTTATCGTCGTGGACATGTGGATCACCGGCTTTGATGTTCCGTCCCTCACTTATATGTACAACGATAAGCCCCTGAAGAAGCATATGCTGATTCAGACAATCAGCCGTGTCAACCGGAAGAATCCCGGCAAGGATTACGGCATGATTGTGGATTATATCGGCATACGTGAAAACATGCGTGAGGCCATGAAGGTGTACGGGGGCGACACATCCATCGCTCCTACTGCGGATGATGTTGAGCAAGCAACCGGCGTGTTCAGAGAGGAATTGACCATTCTGAAGACGCTGTTTACGGATTATGACTTGTATCCGTTCTTGAACCCGAATTGCGACCCCGTCAAGCGCTATACGCTTCTTGCAAAAGCTGCGGAGTATGTATTCGCTTCCACGCAGGAATTGCAAGCTGAAGGCAGCAAAGGTTCTCAGACGGTATCCTTTAAGACCTACTTTCTAAATACAGTTAAGAGGATGAGATCCGCTTTCGATATTTGTCAGCCCTCCGGTGAACTTGGTGAAGAAGAATCCGCCCTTGCCCAGTGCTTCATGGCTATCGCCGGTTTTGTCCGCAAGATGAGCGGAACAAGCGATGTCGATGCCGATACCATGAACAAGGCCGTTGCCAGGATGGTTGAAGAAGCATTGAAATACAATGAGGTCGAAAGTGTACTCGAAAGTGGTGAGCAGGAAGATATCTTCAGTCCTGAGTATTTTGAGAAACTGTCTGATGTGAAGATGCCAGCCACAAAGCTAGAGATGCTGGTTAAAATGCTCCGCAAGCAGATCAAGGAATATGGCAAGATCAATCAAGTTGCTGCGAAAAAATTCCAAGAAATGCTTGAGAAAACGATTGAGGAATACCACGAGCGGCGCAAGAACCTTTATTCAGAAGAAGCTGGGGTGACTCAAGAAGAAGCTTCTGATGACATTATCAAAAGCGCAACAGAACAAGCCCTTGCTATCTTGCGCGAGATGAATGCCAATAAAGAGAGTTTTCGCAAAATAGGACTTACTTTTGAAGAGAAGGCATTCTACGATATTTTAGTATCTCTTCGTGACCAGTACAATTTCGAGTATGGCAACGATAAGTCTGTGGACGGCGTTGTCATCAACGACAGGTGTAAAGAGCTTGCAAAAAAGGTCAAGGAAATCATCGATACCAAATCATCCTTCGCTGACTGGCTCAACAATCAGAATGTTCGCGATCAGCTCAAACTTGAGATTAAAATCTGCCTTATCAAGAACGGATACCCGCCGCAGTACAGCCCGGAAGTATTCAGCAAGGTGATGGAGCAGGTCGAGAACTTCGAGGAAAACAATTGATCATTGAATTACAAAGGCAGAAACCAAGAATGCATGGAGAAGCCCCATAACGCTGAAAAAGCCTGTTATACAGCGGATTTGAATACCTCTACAGGGCAAATCCCTAGAGGAACATTTAGGGCTGACCAATCAAGATATTGTATGACTTGTTTCCGAGAACGGATAAACGCTATTAAAAACGTGGACATGTTTACACGCACGGATAGAGCTCACAAAACCATGATCGACGTATTCCTTTATATGAAAATCAGCCAAAAACATACCCGACATCAATCTGATGCTATCGTTCCACGTTGAGACAGTAGTATTGATGTCAAAAGTGGTGAAACGAGTGTGTAAAAAAGCCTATAAATAAAGGGATTTTAAGTTTTGTAGGCTGGAGCCGGAACTTGAAAATCCCTTTTTATCGGTTCGCGGGGATATGTCACCAAGAAGGCAGATTTGATAGTTAGGTGGATAGATTAGATGCTCGTGCTTGGTGACAGAACAGATTAGATGTTAGTCTCACGAGTAAGCAGATTAGATGGTTTTTGAATCAACATTCGCAGACTTCATATTTTATTACCATAAGACTAACACTCGTGAGTATTATTCACATACCGCAGCAAAGCTGCAGACAATAAAAATAAAATAGCCGTTCCTCAATAAATCGGCAACTAAATTGCCAGTCCCAAGATATCGGATGATATAATGGGCAGTGGTAAAACACTGAATGCGAGGTAACGGCTATATGAAGAGTATAAATAATTATCACGATCAAATCAAGGG
>JQID01000140.1 GCA_000770645.1 Desulfosporosinus sp. Tol-M | reverse complement strand
TTCTACGGGACCACTTACTGCTACACTACCACTGATTTCAATGGGACCACTTACTGCTACACTACCACTGATTTCAATGGGACCACTCACCGCTACGCTGCCGCTTACGGCTACACTCCCACTTATTTCTACGGGACCACTTACCGCTACACTACCACTGATTTCAATGGGACCACTTACTGCTACACTACCACTGATTTCAATGGGACCACTCACCGCTACGCTGCCGCTTACGGCTACACTCCCACTTATTTCTACGGGACCACTTACCGCGATATCGCCTGTTACGTTCATAATACCACTCGAAGTGGTTAGAAGCGGTTGAACATTTTCAGAGCTATCTATCCCATATATTTTTACTGGCAAAGAATTGGGATTATCCTGAAATACTTTATAGTTTGGCATTATTGTCTCTCCTTTCCTCCCAAATTCAATAAACTTGGGTATATAAGCTTGGTCTAGGCCTTAATTTAGTATATGAAAAAAAAACATAAAGTTACTTCTAGTTCTTCCAACTTCTTCTATACTCAGGCCCCAAGCACCAGATACATCGTTTTACATATTATATAGAGGAAACTTACTACATATGGAATTTTAACTCCATATGTAATTTAGTTGAACTTATCTCCAAAGGCGTATGTTATGTGAAGCCCAATATCCAGCATACGAACCTCAATTAGTCGCGATTAGCCATCAGATAATTAGAGTACTAAAGGGATGATTTTGGAGTGACTACTCTTAGCATCTGCATGATTATTAACAATGAAGAAAATTGCCTGCGCCGCTGCCTTTCTAGTATTGAAGCTATCGCCAGCGAAATCATTATCGTAGACACTGGTTCGGCAGATGACTCCCTACTGGTTGCCTCTGAATTTGGTGCGCTGGTATTTTCTTTTGAATGGGAAAACAACTTCAGTTCCGCCCGGAATTACAGCCTGGATAAAGCCAGCTGTGAATGGATTCTGGTACTTGACGGAGATGAAGAAATCGAAAGTAAATCTTATGAACTTCTTCAAGAAAAAATACGGACTCCGGATGTTGACGCCTACCTTCTGACCATACGCCAACCTTCAAATAACCAGCACGAAATTCTGGCCGGATCTTCTTTACAGCTAAGGTTATTTAGAAATAATAAACATTATCGATATCAGGGCATTATTCAAGAGCAGATTATTGATAGTATAATTGATCAGAATCCCTCAGTTGTGATTGAAACAGCCTCAAACATCACTATTCTTCATCATGGTTGCACCAAAGAAGATAACACAGACCACGATAGATTGAAACGAAACATTGAGCTTATCCAGCAGGTCCTGGAACGAGAAAGTGAACAACCGTTAAAATACTTTTTACTGGGACGAGAATACTACCATCATGACAAATTTTTAGAAGCGCTGGAGTATTTTCAGCTTGCCTACGACAAGTCTTACTGCCAGGCCGTTAATATCCCTGATCTGCAGCGTTCAATTATCATCAGTTTATATATGCTGGGTAAATCTTCGGAAGCTCTCGCCTTCGTAAATGATGCTCTCAATATGCGATCTGATTCAGCAGACCTTTATTACCTCAAGGGTATAATCTATAAAGACCTTGGGCTTTACTCACAGGCCCTGCCGTCTCTAAAAGAAGCCCTCGCTCGCTTCTCCCCGCCGCCTTATCGTGACCTTTTTTACTATCATTGTAAATACACTAGTCTGTACCTGCTGGGAAGTATATCAGAGTATTTTATGGATCTGGACGGCGCCCTGATTTATTATTATGAATCTCTCAAAAACAACCCCTATCTGATTGATCCCCTCAGAAGAATGATAACCATACTTCGTCCCCGTATTAATCCCGATTATACTATTGATTCCTTAAATCGAGTTTTCGATTTAAGCGCTAGGAATTTACAGTCCGAACTTACATCGATCTTTTATCATGAAGGTGCTTATCAACTCGCTCTTGACCGAATAAATCAATTAGAGGACTATGGACAAATATCAGAAAAAATATTGCTTTTTAAGGGTTTATGTTTGATGAGGATCAAAAAGTACACTGAGGCTGTGGATGCATTTCACAACATTACCCAGGACAAGAACCTCTATATTAAGGCCTTGCAATATATACTATTGTACTATTGGATAGCTAAGGATTACCGTAACGCCCTTGAATGCCGGAGACAAATAAAAAATGCTCAGGCTGATCCATCTACGGTATATGTCTTAAACCTTCTTACCCGCAGTTATGCAAACAAAGCTGGTATTATCCAAGAGAAGTCATATAACCTGGCTAAAGAATTAATGGGTCTGATAGTTGAACTGGGGGATAGCAACCAGGTAGATGCGGCCTTTGATAACCTTGTACCGATACTAAAAGAGCGGCCATCTTATTTACTGGCAGAACTGTACTATAATTATGAAAAATATGAATTGGCAAAGGCTGAATTCCTATCTCTCCTGGAAATAGGCAGTAATTACCCGCTAGTTTATTATTATCTGGGTAAAACCTGCTGGGCTCTCGGAGATTTAGAAACAGCTGTTCTGAATTTACAACAGGCTATTAAGAACGGATTAAATACTCCTAGAATAATTTGGGAAAAGGCACGTCTACACCAGGAACAGGCCCTTAAGACACTGAAAGAGGAAATGCACTATTTCCCCGATGAACATAGGATGAATCAGATCCAAGAACTTGAGGAGAATCTGATCGGAATTTAATGCAAATCTGTAACATTTTGGGCCTATTTTTTATCTGGTAAATGGTTTTAAGGAAATGGGGTAGTAGGTGTGAATATAAAAAATCAAGTATATAATGGGGATTTCCTACTATCTCAAGAAATTATTCCAGAATTCCCCGATGGATGGGTTCAGAAAGGCGGTGACACTACAACCCGTTGGGAGTGGCTTGGTCCTGTGCAAGGTCCACGGGCAATTGCAATTCTTCACCCCGGAGGTCAGCGAGCAGGTATTGCCCAAGCTTTGGATACTACAGTTCAAGCAGGCGAAATCCAACGTTGGGAAGTCAAAGCCATTTTGGAAACAGAACCGGCGGAAGTGGCATCTTATATTAAAGTATTTTTCGGGGCGGTAAGCCAAAAGGTCTTTTCCTTAACGCCAGGATCTACGCCCGAAGTTTTTAGCGAGATATTTGCAACGCCCGTGGGTACGAATGCAATCTTACTGGAGATTGGCATAATCGGCGAAGGCAAGTTAGTTATTCATGAAGTTGAAGCTTATCGTCTTTATCCGAATCGGGTTCTGCGTCTTGATGAGAAAGGGCAGGTTTATGCCCGGCATGTCGATAGTATCGGGCAAATCCAGATGCCCGTGTCCGTAAAAGTAATTAGCCCGGTGCCAATTCATGTTGATGTAAGCACTTTCGTAACCGCGGATATCCGGAATCTTACCCCGACCCGTGATGGAGTGCGTATTTATGGAAGTACCGGAACACCAGTAAATAGTACCTTTGATGGTTTGCTGCAAGTACAGATGGCCGGTCACGTTTTCCGAGAGAACGTAGAAAACGTGGTGGCCAATATTGCTCCAGCTGCCTCAATAGCTCAAGATGTATCGAGTCTGAATATGTTTTCATTTGCAGTTTCTAATTCTGGGGCTACCTCGTCATTTGTTCAGCTCCAGATTAGCCCCGACGGATTGGTATGGTCAGCGGATACACCGGACCGGGAAGTTAAAGCGGGTACTTTGGAGGTTTTTACGCCATCATTATTTTTACGCTATAATCGGCTAGTCTACCGGGCTAGTGTGGCCACTCCGCTGAAAGTTTGGTTTCAAGCCCAGAGTTAATCAGCTCATTTGATCCTTCAAATACGTGCCGTTTCCAGTTGCAGAACGTCCAACTTAGCCTCTACACGATTAAGAGTTTCACCTCTACCTTACCTCACCTTCATAATAAAAATTTTCTTCAGACGAAGTTTATCAAGGGATTAAATTAGCGATGTGTAATGTGCGCCACTTATCTTCCTATGAAGAAGGGGAGTGGGCGGTGTTATGGGGGTTTGCTTAAAATGTTTTTCTAACTTTGAGCCTGTACCCAAATTCTTAACGTGGTCAAATCATCCGACTTGTAAGATATTCTAGTGTAACGCAGAAAACTTACAGGGGAGACAATGACTAACTCTTCCGGACCGACCTCTTGTTGTTCACCCGCTGCCGTCCAATGAACGCCGTTCGGGCTAAGCTCTGCTTGCACACGCGCGGACACTGCTCCAAAATTATAGACCACAAAAGAAAACCGCAGCAAAGCAGAAACATCACGAGTTGTTGTTGCGGACATTGTCTGGTTAGCTGTAACATCTTCGATACTTTCATGAAACTCGTGCCCGCTGATTTCCACTTGCGCACGACCGCTAACTGACGTGGCGAAAGGAGCTTGACTGCTTCCGAAAATTTGCACCCTGTCGCGAGTCGGCGTTAGGTCCCGAATATCCGCATTAACATTCGCCTGAACTGTGACCGGGATCTTTAAAGGAATTGGCATTGCAAGGTGAATCGGCTTTATTATTTCTCCGATAGTCTGTATATGATTAATAGCTTGAATCTCCTTCTTTGCTTTTTTCACTCGCCTTTTCATACGATTTGGGGTAAGGGAATACGCGATCAGTTTATATATATATAAGTCGCCCAGCCCTAAAACGCCCGTCTCTAAGCGCAGAAACTTAATCTCGGAACATACACTTATAACCTGCTTAAACTGCTCTTGCTTCAACCCAGGAGTAAAGCTATATTCCCACGGTTTAGATACGTCACCATTTGATCTAATGGGGTAGATACGCAAATAGGCCTGCAGTTCGGGCATACCACTTTTGAAGAACATTAATATCTGCCAATCTTCATCTTTACGCACGTCAAGAGAAGCCTCGTATGTTTGGACAATTCCTGCTCTAAGAGCAGTCGTATTCTTTATCTCCAAAACAGGCTTTTCCAGGGGCGCATTTATAAAATTCCAGCTCGTTTGGTGATTCCCGCCAATTTGAAGCCAAGCGTCTGGAAAATTAGATTGGTTCTTGCTTTCTATTTGGAAATTTCCATTATATAGTTCATTGAACATCCCCGGGAAATTGTTTTTCATCTCAAAACCCTCCATCACCAGGCGATTATCCAAGAGCTGTCAATCTATCATATCGGTCAAACTGATAAAATAGCACTAAATTTATATACGTTTAAGATTAATGACAAAAAGTGGGCATTGATTCCTGCCGTGATTCGTGTTAAATTTGTCTTGTACAAGTTATCCAAGTTGTACAAGTGGTCTATAGAAACTAAAGACGTGAGCGCAAAACCTTAAATCTCCTGACGAGGAGGTTTCTTTTTTTCTACCAATCTATAATAAAAGGGAAGGGATTAGCCAATCACAAGCTAACGCCTTCCCTTTTATAAAATTCTATCAACTCCTGGTAATCTACACCTACACTTTAATATTCATGGGCAGTAACTTCACACTTCCCCAAACTGCCAAGCGATCATCTTTAATAATTAAAACGCCCTTAACCCCTCTGATCCCTGAGGCAAATTCGAGGGCTTTTGCCAAATCGTCTGTCGACTGAATAAAGTTCCCACAGGCGGTTGCTACCGCATCCGCCAAAGCCACTGCAGGAGAAAGTACAACAACTGCGTCAGCTCTACCAAAACTCAAGGAAGGCCCCACTTTACCCGAGGATGTACATATCCCCAGTGGGGTTTCGTTCGGTCGGATCTCTATGGTTACCCGATTCGATAGCGGTGAATCCCCCGCAAAAATTCCAACCTTCCGAATACGGCTCGAACGCAGGAAGATATCTCCACCATTTTCCACAATCACATCCCGTGAGCGTTTGGCGATTGATTTCCCAACCGACTCTGCCACGGCGCCGGCAACGGCAGCCATCGGCCCCACTCCAGCAAGACGCCCGGCTTCTGCCATAGTTTGAACCATTAATGGGGCATCCGGTAAAACAGTGTAAGGCGTTAAGGCACTCAGAAAACCAGGGTCTCTCTGGATATAGTCCTCAAGCGGTCTTCGACAAGCCCGAATCGTCTCTTCTACCCAGGCCACAAGTTCAGAAGAAAACCTCTCTTTACGAACCCCGATATCCAGGTCAGTTTCCGCCACAACCACCTGAAAATGCACCAGATCCACCTGGCGGTGATCCTGCCGATAAAAACGATCTGTGAAATCCAATTACAAACGAACCTCCATGGCCTTCATCGGGCAAACTTTCACACAAAGTTGGCAAAAAATACATTGGTCTCCATCAAAGCGGACTTCCATCGACGGGCGATCCATATATAAGGCACTGGTAGGGCAAATGCCTGTACAGGCCCCACACATGACACACTTTTCTTCATTACGCACAATTTCCTGATTAAGGGCCTGAACCGAAACCCCTAGATTACGTAAATAGCTTAGTCCTTTTTCACTTTGATCTCCGGTTACCTCCAAGATCATCGTTCCTTCTTTTTGAGGGTTGACATCCGCTTTTACAATGTTTACCACCAAGTCAAAGTCTTTAACCAAACGATAAACAATCGGTTTAACCGAGATATCTGTCCCGAAACGCAAAACTATTCTTTTAGGCGACATTTTATCAAACCTCCTTAATACAGTGAGCGATAATGCCGTCAGCGGGTGAAGGAAGAGTTTTGACGGGTTCTGTCAGTTGAAATTCCCCTTTTTGAATCCACACCTTTAAGGTTGAGGCGATTTCCCGAGCCCGTGGCATACTGGACAATGGAGCCGTATGCACTTCCTTGCCATTCACCTTGATCTTCCCACTCTTTAGTTCTGCATAACTGACATACCCCAGATTACCCGGTGTTAACGAAGGATACGCTTCCCCATAGTCGACTATGGGAGCAAACAATTCTTCATCCTTCAGGGCTGCATAGCGAGCAATTTCTTCATTGAGAATAGGGATAGGGATTCCGATCCCAACACTAAGGGTTGCCCCATATCCCAGATAACTGGTGCCTACCAGCCATCTGGGATTCATTTGTTTCAGATCCCCTGTGACTGCAAGTGTCCCCCCTGCTGCGCAACCCAATTCCTTACCCTCAACGTTCATCATCGCCGGGAAATGTTGTGTCCCGTTCCAAGCGACATATCCAATACCTCCGCCGAGAAAAATCTTTGTGCCAACCCCGATCGTTTTAAACTGAGGATCCTTCAAAAGCGGGCTAAGTTGTCCTGATGTTGAAAAATTAGCGTTCTCCAAACGAGGTTTAAGCATTCCCATATACGTATAAATAGTTCGATTGGTCAGATTCACTGCGCAATTGTAGTTCTGATAAGCATTCCGAGGATTAAAAAGAATTGCCTCATTGATCTCATCCAACGTAATTATGGTTTCAAGATTTCGGCGTGGGTAACAATCTGTACCATATCCCAACGCTTTTAGTTTTACCGGTTTGCGTGCAACAAGATCATGAATGACATGGCCCCCACCATACCTAAATTCACCTGGGTAATTACTATTCAGTGGGTCATCTTCATGCATCTCCGTCGCACCGATATAGGCGTCAACAGCTGCTAGGCCTGCATAGGCGGATACCCCGTTCAGCCAAACTTTCTGCATTTTCATCCGTGGTGTTGTGTGCCCAAAACTTAAAAAAACACCCGAGGAACACATTGGCGCAAAGGTACCGGTTGTCACCACGTCGACGTCTTGTGCTGCTTGGGAAAGACCTTTCTCCTCCACCAAGGCGATAAGTTCTTCGGCCGTCACGACAACTGCTTTACCTGATTTAATTTTGGTATTGATCTCCGCATACGTCTTTTCAACACTCATGAATGTCCCCACCTCCTGATTATTATTAGACACTTTGTGTACAGAAAAGGCCTCTTCCCAGCTAGAAGAGGCCAAAATTTCATATCATCGACGCTCCTCTTATCTGCCAGAAGAATTTCTTCTGCAAGAATTAGCACCATGCTTTGAGCAAGCTATGAAAATCATGGCGTGCCAAGCGGGTTGCCGGGTTTCATTGGGCTAGTCCCTCCACCACTCCGGATAAGAGCATACATTATTCAATTAATCATTGCATTTGATTCTATCATTTGTCTTATATCATGTCAATATGCACTATCTGTATATTATTACAGGTAGTTCATCCTATGTTACAGGTCAGAGGTGCCG
>JQID01000150.1 GCA_000770645.1 Desulfosporosinus sp. Tol-M | reverse complement strand
GTTCGGTAAGGTTACTTTACCAGGTTTTGTTGGGTGCGTGAGCTGAATGTGTGAACCCTTAGTGTCTTTGGTTATCCATCCATACTCGTTGAGTATCTTCATGACTTCCCGAACCGTCATCGTGATTCTCCCCCTTCTATTATATTATACGCATCATTCATGCGTATTTCAATGACTTGGGCATATATTGCTTATTACTTTTCAATCCCTAATTTCACAGATAGGATTCATTTTGTTGTAAGCAAAAGGCTATTGTAGATTGCATCATCCCCAACTATTCCACCTCCTGGAGCCGCTCCACTATACTTTGCTTATCAGTCAATGTATACAATACCAAAGGAATAATCGCTCCAAGCACAACCAGGAAAGGCAGTACAATTAATAGCGGCCACAGGATAAATTGGTAACTGAAAAACCACAGCATTCCGCAGAAGGGTTTAACAATCAATAGTGAAAATATCGTGCCGAAAGCGAGTGAAAGCACACAAGTGCCAAAGGAATAAAAGAAGCCTTCATGCATCAGCATACTACGCAGTTGCTTCCGTGTCATGCCAATGCTTTGCATCATGGCAAATTCCTTGCGTCGTGTCATGATACTCGTGAGGTTAGCATTGATGAAATTTAGTACACCAATCAGCCCAATGATAAAGCTCAGTGCGCCGCCAATCATAACAACAGTGTTCCGCATACCGGAAAACTCATTGAGAGCGGTAAACTTCGAAGTGTAATTCATCACAGGTTCCACCTTGTCGGTGTAGCTTTGTAAAAAGCTTTCCATCTCAGCTTCATGATCTTTCGAAACATTAAAGGCATAGCTCATCACCGCCGGCCGCTCCACAAATGTTTTGTATACTTCCGCCGGGAGATAGAAGTTATAGTCCCATCCCGTGCGGTCGGAATTTGCATAGGTTTTTATTGACACATGACCAAGCACTGTAAACTCTTTCGTAGTATACTCCCTATCGGCAAAAGTTTGCGACGTTCCCTTGTAGTTATAAAGGGTGAGCGTTTCACCCACTGCAAAATGAGCGCTTGCCATTTGCGGCACACCGTTGTCATCCAATTTAACTCCCTCCAGAATGTACTTGCCGGTAGCCAGCTTTTCAAAATCAAGCTCGCCATCAATAAGTTCCAGCCGTTGGTTCGGTAAATTTTCAAGACCATAAACAGCAGCCATAAAGTCGCCATTACTGTTGATGTTATAACCCTGTGTTGTGTTCTTTTCGTCCTCTACCGCAAACATTTCCGCGCGGCCACCGTACAAACGCACGCCCTCCTCAAAGCCGGGCTGAGCTTCCACTGCCTTAATGAAGCTTTCGCTGGTTTGATTTTCTGGACCGCGGAATTCATTTTGAAAGTAGTCGGCATGGGCAATCAAGAAATCGGTATCCACAAATTTGGATAGGAACTTATCCATGTCAATGCTCTGAGACAGCGTGAACACCGTGTTCAGAAGCACAAGGCTTAGAGACAAGCTGATAAGCACCAGAATGGTACGTTTTTTGTTTCTTCCCAAATTCGCTAGT
>JQID01000003.1 GCA_000770645.1 Desulfosporosinus sp. Tol-M | reverse complement strand
CTTATCTTCTAAAGTTCCATCCAACGTAGTGAGGTGAATCGGAATCCCCAGTGCTTGCCAGGCGGAAAGTCCCGCACTTTTTAAAAACGACCGGTTTTCTCCTCCCCAAAACAAACGAACGCTCAGACCCTGAGCAAGTGCGCTTTGAGCGAGAGCATAAAGGGGAAATATGCCAATTCCTCCGGCAACCAGCCATAATTCCCCTGCTTCCGGCAAGGAAAAACCCTTCCCCAAGGGCCCCATAACGCTAAGCCGCTCCCCACATTGCGCCCGGGCTAAGATTTCGGTTCCCCGGCCTTGAATCCGGTAAAGCAAAGTAATTTCGTCTTGCTCCGGCGAAATTTTGGCTAAACTGAAGGGTCGCCTCAGCAAGGGGTCAAAGGACGGGATCGAAGAATCCTGAACCTGGACAGCTACGAATTGTCCAGCCTGCGCGGCTTTGGCAATCGGTCCTTTTAAAACCAGACGCCTTAGCATTTGCTCTTCCTCTCCCATGATTTCATGAATAACCACTAAGTTTTCTGTGAGCATCTGACCCCTCCTAATCGTAGTTCGTGGTTCGAAGTTCGTAGTTCGATATGATGATTCTCAAATGAAATAACTTTGAAGGATATCATTGGTTAGTTAACGAAGTTTTCTTTAAAAGGTTATAAGGGGTTGAAGGGATGTATTATACTGAAAAGCAAATTAATGAAGCTATTAAGAGATGTTGCATTAGAGCACCTTACGATTTCTCTGGACAAGTCGTCCATCCACCCAGACCATGACCGGAAACCCTTGTAAGGTTTTACCCAAAAATGGGGTATTGCGCGCTTTGGAAACCAACGTTAACGGATCAATCACCTCGGAGAAGTCAGGATCAAAGAGCACCATATCCGCCGGAGCCCCAGGGACTAACGATCCCCCCGGCAAACCAAACCTCTGTGCCGGAGAGAAGCTCCAAGCTTCGATCACTCGATCCGGAGAAATTCGTCCGGGTACCACTAAATGCCGCCATACCGCACTCAAAGCCGTCTCCAGGCTCGCAATCCCAAAGGGGGCCTCATCAAAGGGCCGGGTTTTTTCTGCCTGGGTATGTGGGGCGTGATCGGTCGCAATCATATCCAGTGTCCCATCACGAAGTCCTTCGATAAGGGACTCTCTATCCGTTCGAGAACCCAAGGGAGGATTAACTT
>JQID01000099.1 GCA_000770645.1 Desulfosporosinus sp. Tol-M | reverse complement strand
CGGGGTACCCCCATAATTTCGTGCATTGTGTACCCCCGGGGGCCGGAATTATTTCCCAATATGTTCCTGGGACGCTCAAAAACGGAAAAAAGCTCAAAAAATAAAGGGGCTAAATGCCCCGAAAGCGATGATATCAGGCTATCTAGACTCTATCAACGCTACCGTCTCAACGTGGAACGATAGCATCAGATTGATGTCGGGTTTGTGTTTGGCTGATTTTTCGTGCGAGGGAATACGTCGATGGCGATTTTGCGGTTGTTTCCTTCCGCGGGAATATGTCCACGGTATTATCTATTTATATCCGTTCGCGGGAATGTGTCTATAGTTTATTTCCGTCCCCCACGTTTCTTATAATCCTTTTGAATCTCGTCATTCCATCCTTCCGGCATAGCAGAGCACTCACGAAATGTGGCGACCGCTTCGCTCATCACGCGGAAGTTGAGCTCCACGCCCTCGCTGTCAGCGTGATAATTCTGAGCGCGATCGGGTGCGATGCCGAAGCGTGAAGCTGTCTGCACAGCGTCGATATTCGCGCCAAGGAAGATAAACTCCCAGCTGTACTTTGTCTTCTGTCTTTCGATCTGAGCCTTGATCTTTTCTGCTGAATATTCTCGGCTGGAGTTTTCCTCACCGTCCGTGATAATGACAAGCATTACTTTTTCGGCGCGGTAATCATCGGCGGTATGCTTCTGGGCATTACCGATTTTATGGATTGTCCTACCGATGGCATCAAGGAGCGCGGTTGAACCGCCAACCTGGTACTCCTTCTCAGTAATTGGGCTGACTGCCTTAATGTCTATGCGATCGTGGAGCAACTCATAGTTGTTATCAAATAACACGGTTGTGATATGGCATTCTCCCTCAATCGTCTGTTGTTTGGCAAGCATCGAGTTGTAACCACCTATAGTGTCAGTTTCCAGCCCACCCATAGAGCCGCTTTTATCCAGTATAAATACTAATTCAGTTAATCCTTTTTTCATTTCCATGTCCTCCTTAAGTTTTGTTGTGACTTAAGGATAACAAATTCGGAAGGGCAGCCGGTCGCTTTTCAAGCGACATAATCAGAGTGATAAGTCGAGTTTTGCAAAGTGATTTCTCCATGGGCTTTGGAGCATATTATCCACGCTTTCTATGATTTTTGACGCATGACTTGGTTGCAATACAAATATGTAGTCTCGAACTGTACCTCGCTTAAACGTTACGCCGGTGATAACTGCATTCTTTAGGATTAAGTCTTCATGCATCCAACTAAAACGCTGCAAATAGACTGATTCTTGCTCTCGGCAGCGGTGATTGTAAATGATTACGCTTTTTCCGGCGGCAAAATAATCGGCAATCTCGCTTGGGACCACGTATTTATTGCTTTTTGCGGACCCAGCGGATACGCTTTTTACAAGCAATCCATTATCTGGGTCAAGGAAAACAACATCCGCACACCTAAGCACTTCTAATGCTTTTATATGCCAATCTCTGCGTGAGAAAGTTCTCGATGGCGAACAAAGCACTTCGTGATAATAAACGGCATTTGGAATGAGATTCATATTTTCTAACGCCGAAACGCTGCGCTGATTATTGACTATTGCTTTTAGAGAATCTCTCAGAGAGTCATCGCAGCTGTTATATCTTGGATCTGTTGTATATCCAATATGTTTACCGTCGGCATTGTGGTTCTCATCTGGAGCCAAGTACCAATTTACGCCAATGCTAAGTTCTGACCTTTTGATTTGCCGAAGTAAACCAATTTTCCCAAAATCCCCAACATCTCCAGCATATCTATTTTGCATGCTCACCCTCCCAGCAACGGCTGGTCGTATTTGAACAGCACTTCGTTAATCTCAAAAATATCGTACTTCCTGCTGACAATAAAGTACTCGACAATAACATCGAACTTCTGGCTGTGGGACAGGGCATAGCCAGCCCGCTCCAAAAGGTCATCCGTTTCATCAAGCGACAACTCCAACGCTACTGCAAGGGCAATCGCTGTGCGTTTACTTGGTGTATATCCTTTTCCGGCTCTGATTTTTGAAAACAACTTTCGATCAAGGTTGGCGCGTTTATAGATTTCCACGTCCGTCTTGCCCTTGACATCAATCAACCGCAGGAGCGTCTCTGAGAAAGGCTCGTCCAGGCTGCCTACTAACTCATCAATACCTGTGCCAACCGTCGGTGCTTGCATAGGTGATGGCGCGTTATAGTTGATAAGGTCAGATTCCTCAAGGGATTCGCGCTCAATATCAAGCAATTCACGCCGAGTAAATTTATGTTCAGCAACATAATGCTCATCAATATAGCTCTCAACTTCACCTATAAGCTTCTCACTTAGCGAAAACGCCGCCTTATCAAATACAACAAGGTATACATCCAACTCGTGTTCTCTGAGGAAGTTTTGGATAGCTCCCGTGGCAACGCGCAAGGCTTCGTCTTTCGGGTAGCCATATATACCGCTTGAAATCAGCGGAAATGCTATGCTTTTGCACTTGTTCTCCAGCGCTCGGTTCAGACTATTTATATAGCAAAGGCGCAGTTGCTCTTCTTCACCGTTATTGCCACCACGGTAAACTGGTCCAGCTGTATGCACAACAAACTTAGCGGGTAACCCGAAGCCTGGTGTAATGACCGCATCGCCAGTTTGAATCGGCGCGAGATTGGCGCAGGCGGTTTGCAATTCAGACGCGCCTGCCGCCTTAAATATGGCCCCACAAACTCCTCCGCCCATCTGTAGTGCAGTGTTCGCTGCATTGACGATGGCATCAACTTTCATTTTCGTTAGGTCCTGTCGGACTATGGTAAAGGGCATCAGCACACCTCCGATAACAACTTGGAAATACTATCGTCCACATTTCTAAGATCAACAAATGAAACCCGCACATTGACATTGTCGTCAGATACGTACCTTATGTCTGTTTTACTTACAGCATCGGAATGAGGATACAACAGGGCAATCCCTTCCGCATTATACTTCTTGCTGTAAGCATACATTTGGTACATATCAGATTGCGAAATACCGCTGTTTCGTACGTTGTCGGACAGCAACTTCCACTTGGTGTCCATAATAACCGTATTCCCACCGAACTCCAAAACGAGGTCGGGACGTAGCGCAAAAGCACGAGTCGGGCTGTCAAACAGACTATATTTCGTATCCTGCGTCCGTAAATTCACACCGTTTCCGATGTGCTTGCGGAATTTAGACGCAATGAAACTCTCAAACACTTTTTCCATCGGGAACAAGAGGGCAAGTGCAATCGCACTTCCAGAAAATGCGGTAAAACTGTTTCCTTTCAGAAAAACACGGCACCATGAGATAGCTTTTTCGTAGTGGTTTATACTGCGGTCAACAAAGCACTTCGAGAAATCTGAATCCACACTTTTGGAATAATCCACTCTATCAAAAAAAGATAGTAGCCGCATTGCGTTTCGGCGGTTGTTCGCATCAGCTGTAGTTTTCAACAAGAAGTCGAGCGTGGACTTTATCAGACGGTTTTCCGGCCTGTTTAGATTGAAATCATCATAGCGAACGAAAACCCGCTCGCGACTAACCAGATTATATTTGATATTTTGGGAAGCCAGCAGTTTCCCTTTATAAAACCGTTCATTTGCCTCAACCGGCATATATGCAGCCTTTAACCCTTGCTTGGTGAGGATTGCGACCTCGTCAATGAACATTTTAATAAAAATCTCGAGCAGGCTTAGGTGATCAGTTCGAAGACTGGAAACGTTGAAATTCTTAAATGATACATCTTTTAGCGTTTTCAACATTTCAAGAAATATCTGCTTCGTTTCTCCCTCAGATAAATTTGCTCCCGCTATTTTAGGCAGAATTTCTATGACCGTTCCATCAGTCATGGTTATCAAACCTACATAATTTCGGGCGGTGATAATCTTGCCCACACCTCTTCGAGCGGAGAGTGAAAGCAGTTCGACAGCCTCAGTCTCCGCGCCTGTGTTGTTGGCGAGAATAAATGCTTCAAGGGCGTCAAAGGTTCTTTCGGGCAACCCCTGATAACCATATAGAGCCACACCGCGCGTAAACCCACCATATTCCGGTATAGTGTAAGTCTTATTACAAGAACGCATAGGCATCTATCCTCTTAAATGCCGCACTATTAATCTCGAAGTATTCAGGGAAGTCAATGTCGGCGTTCCCGAAAAGTTTCACGGCATCAGTCTTTTTTACAATAAAGCGTGTACTATCATCTGGCTTCTGGTTGTCGCCTAACACAAGCTGAATCTTCTCATAATCATCGTAGAAATACTCCTGCAAGAGTGGCACTATCGTATATTCAAAAATTGCAGCAAGATTTTCAATCGTTGGAGCATTTTTTAGCGACAGCAGATAGGAATGCCCAATAGTGTGTTCGCGGTCTAGTAAAACAGTAATGCGCTTATTGAGAGTATCAAGCATTTGGGAAATGTCTATACCATCAACAAGAACATCGGTAAGTGTCGATGATTCAGGGTGCATCTCTACAAAGCTGAACCTGCGACGTAATGCGGTATCAATAAGGGCGATAGACCGGTCAGCGGTATTCATTGTACCGATGAGGTAGACGTTATCCGGCACACCGAAATGCTGTCCTGAATATGGCAGCATGGCACGAAGCTGTTCTTTTGCCCCAATTCTCTTTGACGGTTCGAGAAGGGTTATCAATTCACCGAAGATTTTTGATATGTTGCCTCGATTGATCTCGTCTATGATAAAAACACGGTTCGGAATTTTTACATTTTGCGTAAAAAGAGTTGGTTTTGCCTTCCTGAGGATCTGAAGAGCATCGGACACAGATACCGACAGCTTATAAACCGATGAAAGAGTCATTGTTTTTCCAGCATTAAGGTCAACTACATCCTCATTTATTCCCTTAACAAGCCATCTTACTTTACGTAGTCGCTTGTAGTGTTGGTATTCATCATGCCATTCCGGTTCGCCTGTGATAACGCCGATTGCATCTATCGTTTTGCTTGAATAGCAGGACATAACGATATCGCCGATTTGCATCCGGTTATAAAAGGCATTCAATACGGTACTGCCGCCATCATTACTATAGTCCGTGGCATCGGAGATTGTTTCACCATATCCGTCCCATCCGATTCTTATATGGTTATTATCCATGCACTCGGTACGCGTAGGATTATCACCAGTTCCTTCAAGGGAAACCTTCCAAACTGATGGACTCTTGCCAATCCCCAAATCCACACTCGCACCACTGCCAATTGGCGTTCCGGCTTTATCACAGAAGGACTTAAAAATCCCGTCGTGTACCTCATATTCAATTTCCCGCCCTGTCTCAGCGTTTTCCTCCGCTGATACTACGGGGCGTATCCCCTCAATGAACTCCTCATAACCGAACGATTGGTGAAAGGTAGTAAATGCTACTAAACCATCATCTTTATATTTTAAGTAACGGTTGAATACAGCTGCATACTCCTCGGATTTGATGGTATCAAGCTGTTTCTCCTCAATAATCGAAACAGCATAAAGTACGGTGCTGTAGGTTTTACCCGTACCGGGAGTTCCGCAGAGAATGAGATTCTTTGCAAACTTTGTGGTTTTATCTACTGGTGCTGTTGCCACACTCTGCATCACATTTTGTCCGCTTGCAGCAGGCACTTCTGGCTCAGATGTAGTGCTTGTACTTTTTTCAGTCCATGCGCTGTGAGATAGTTCCGGAAACGAAATCTCAGATTCTTGTTTAGCAAGTTCATTTTTCAAGGACTCTAAAAACTTCACATATTCGTCACCTGTGCAACTGCCACTCGGAGCGGTTATTCCATAGTGGGCAGACACGAAAGCACGCGAATTGCCATCAAGGGGCATAAACACGTTGGGGCGCATCCAATAAAGTCCCATAGTGACATAAGCCAGACCGTTCCCATTGACAGCGATAGCCTTTTCAAATGCTTTTTTGAATTCATCAGAGAAGATGTTTGTTTTAGCAACTTCCATCGCAAGAATGAACAACTCCCAAATCTCATCAGGCCCTGCAAAGAAAGACTTCCTATTATCCATCACAGGAATACCTGTAAACTGGGTTGGAGCGGGGAGTTGCATATCAAAAGTTCCAGAGAGGACTTTCGCCAGCGCGGTACGATTCGCATCGGTCGTACCGCGATTCATAACCCCAATAACAGAAAACGGATCAATTTGATGGTTGCGCGGTCCCCACCAGTCTTCCCGCTCAAAATGGAGATACTTCATAAGCGGCTGCTCTGATGTAACCTTTTTTATCAATTCATAGAGCTCACTTCGTTTATTGCTGTATGCAAGCAGCTTGTCTGCAAGCGCCTCGTAAAACGGCACCCATTGATATGCATTTTCCATAACTTTTCCCTCCGCCTATTGCAATTATTATATATCCTCGCCCATCATCATGTTGTAGTGCTGCTCCTGCTGCAGGGCTTCAAAAATCAGCTTAAACACGTCCTTATATAGGGTAATGTCGGCACAGTCATCAACATAATTCAAGCCATCGCTCAGTCCGACGGAGTTGACACTTATATAGGAAAGCATAGCTGAGGCAAGATGATATTTCGTATAATCAGGTAAGCCTTCCGCAGGAGTCACAACGAATTTATCCTTATTCTCTTCCAGAACCCGCTTTCGGACATTCACTCCGTCGTAACCGCAAAGCTGCATGAAGTAGTATTCCAGAATGCGCCGGATGACGTTCAACACCGGAATTACTGTGTCAACCTCACGGTACTCACTCCAAAGGGCAGCATAAGAGTTCTGTACGGGGTTAAAATTCTCGTTTTCTGTGGGTATTTTTTGGCTTGGTCGCACGCAATGTCTTATCGACGAATTATTGCTCGCCTTGTTCACAACAAAGAACGAAACGCATTGGTAGCGGTGCGTCTGGTTGTATGTTATTTCCCTATGGAAATATACATTATGAGTCAGTATGAAAATCTGTTTGATATAGTCGCCCTCCACCTGGTTATCCAGGTAGCTGGCGTTATTATGACAGACCTCGACCATCTCCCGCACCAATGTGCTGACAATAAACAGAACGCTGCTGTCCATGCTAGAAACAGGGTCATCGATAACGACAATCTTGTCCTTGCTGACATCGGCATCGTTATGGCTACCGCGTACAAGGTGATAAAAGTATAGAAAAGCTATGAAGTTTCGCTCGCCCTCGCTGAGGTTAGCGGCGACTTGACCGTCGTGGCGGACCACTTCATAGACATTCTGCTGACCACGTTTTTCACGAAGGATAAAGCCTTGAAAACCGGAATCACGGAGCAGGTCATTAATGCTCTTTATGGTCGGCGCGGTGCTGACGATCCGCTTGTTGAGGTCGGCAATTTCAGTCTCAAACGCCCGTAAAGCGCTACGGGTATCATTAATCTGCTTTGTCAACGCCACAATTTCACCGTCCAGATTCGTCCGGCTCGTTTTATACGATGAAACCACGCTCTGGAGTGTAAATGCAATGAGTTCCCAAACCTTAGTCTTGCACTCCGCCTGTTTCTGTTGCTTGGCATTGACCACTGAGTTGTTGGCTTGGATAAGCTGATTGAATCCAGCGATAAGCTCGTTCAACTCCTCGCGGACAGTCTTTACCGCGTCATTATCAATAGCAACTACAGAAGATGGCTCCTTAATTTTTGAAGCAATTATCTGTAGATTGCTCTCAATCAGTTTTTGAAAAAAAGCGAGTTTGCCTTCATATTCCTTGGTGCTGATTTTTGGAAACACGTCTTGCAAGTTTGCCTTCAGCAACTCGACAAAGCCCTGCATATCGCTCTGATAATCTTCGTAAAAGTTGCGGAGTGCATCGATATCTTCTTGGTATTGGGCATCAAAGCAGGCGGCGAGTTGCTCTTCAAAATCGCTAGGCAACTCCTGCTGACAGTATGGGCATTTGCCGTCAGCTGTGCCGGTGAAATGCTCATGCCCTTGCCGTACCCAGTCCGTTGCGTTTAAGGCTTTAATGAAGCCAGCAAACGGCGTGTTTCCACTGCTTGTGATTGGCTTGGCAAGTAGGTCGTTGCCGTTTGAGTCTTTCAGCCTTGTCACTCTGCCTAATTGTTGGAACTCCCTGTATGTACGAGCATTTGGATCAAACGCAGTTTCATATAATGATTTCAGTTCCTCTGTGTTGTGTTCAGTCGGATTAGCTATTTGAAGTACACGGTCAGCAAACTGTGCCTTGCGCTTGAACCCGGTCTGTGTAGCGTCGAACGCATCGCGGATGCTTTTTGTCTTATTCCAACAACCATCTTGAAAATTACCGAGTAAAGTCTCTCTTGCTGATTCTTTGCGTTCTTTTTCGGTGGTTCGCTCTATAGCTAATTTGTCCTGCTCGGATTTTTGCTGTGTCTTTTCTGCAATTGAGTTTTGAATCTCGATGTTCTGCTCGCCGACGGTGAACACGCCTTTAAGATTACCGTAGTTACGGAAGTTAGCGTCCACGAATTCCTGATTATATACCAGCACACTATAATCGGCGGCAGATTTTCCATCCTGCCAGGCAATGCCGCTGTCAGTACCAATTTCCCTAGCAATTGTTGATTTTTCAGTGCCGTTGTTTCCATATATGAAGTTGATCAGAGTAGGAGTGAAAGGTACACTGTGAAATGTGGCGGCATCAAGAGCAATGTGCTCAACCGCTGAAGTCATTTTAGTATTCATCTTCATCCCTCCCTGAAATACTTATTTTTTTAGGTGATTCTTCGTTTTTCGACGCTGCCGTATAGCTCACGTCTCCATCAATATCGAGTCCTGGAAGCGCAATAATCTCCTTGCCAGCAATACCTTGCAGGTCGCCACTCATACCATAAAGGCTGCTGGTTACCTTCTGCAGGATTTTCTCCTGCGCTGCCCACCGCTTCTGGGCTTGCTTCTTTTCGGTGTCAAGTTGTTTTGCCATTTCATCATATGACTCAATGATATACCGGATGCGGTTGCTGAATTCACCGCCAGTCAGGTAATTATAAATCATCTCGATTTTTACGTCCTTACCCTCGGCATTACGGTTGGCAACAGCCACCTTGACACAGACATCGCGTAAAAATGTGGCGAGCATTATAGTGTAGCGGGGTTTTACAAGCCAGATGTTATCCGCAAGCTGTTTAAAATCGTCACCGCCTCCGTCTGTTGGATTAAACACAATCACGCCGATTTGAGCTTTCTCGGTTGCTAGCTCGTCTTTTAATTTCCCTAACCAGCCCGCTTGATATGTCTTGGCGTTCTTACATTCCCATAGAACCAGTCCGCAGTTTTGATAGAACTGCTCATTGACAACCTGACGAATGTCGGAGCCGCGTTCGCCTTTCTTTACCTCGTCGATAGTATCAAAAGGGAAGGCCGCGCGTAAGGCTTGCTCAATATCAAGTTCGAGAATTTCACCCTGTAACTGCTGTGACCCTTGCTCTGCCACCTGTTTTGCGGCGGTAAGCTGCTCACGCAATCTATTGATGGTTTCCTCTTGCTCGCGGATTTTCGTGTTGAAATCCTCAGAGGCTCGGCTAGCCGCTTCCTCGCGAATGAGTTTCTCTTTTTCCAAAAGTTCCTTACGGGCGGCAATTTCTGCGTCTTCTCTCGCTTTATTAGCCTTGCTTAACTCTTCGAGCAGGGATTTCATCTGCTCACGCAACTGTTTCTCGCTCTCTTTTGCACTTTCAGCTTGCTGGCGGAGCCGATCGCTTTCAAGCTCTGTAGACTGCTTTGCCTTTTCGACCTCAAATTCAGTAGATTGCTTTGCCTTTTCCAGTTCGAGCTTAGCGGCTTGCCGTTCCCGAGCAAGCAGAAGTTCAGCAGCTTGTTGAGTCTCGCTCACGGCGCTTTGGACAGCTTGCTTGAGTTTCGCCTCGGCTTGAATATCAAATTCTTTCCGCAGAGTTTCAGATTGCTCAGTTTTAGCCCTAAGCAGCTCCTCCTCAATCTGATGCTGAATAGCATCAGAGATCTCGAAGGATTTCTTGCAATACGGGCAAGTAATCATTGAATTCATGGCTTTACTCCTTAGTCTACAGATTTATGCCTGTACCAGTTCCCATAGCCTGTCGTAGCTGTCTACCACATCGTACCTGACATTCTCGCCGCTGATGGCACGGAAATGCTCGCGAGCGCAATGGGCCTTGGCTTCCTCGATTTTTCGTAGCTCCAAACCTAAATCGCCCTTCGTTTCAGCGACAAAGTATATGTGCTTCACCTTGCCCTCATAGAATGCGATCGCCCAGTCCGGATTGTATTTCCCGACGGGAGTACTGATATAAAAGCCCTTCGGCAGCTTGACATAGACTTCGACCTCCTGACTGTGTGCTTCAAGCTGATTAGCGAAGTCGCGCTCGTTTGTTGAGTCATAGATGACGTAGTCGTACAAATGCCTTTTAGCTTCTAAAGCGTTAACGCCCAAAGCTCCTTTTTTAAGGTCTGGTTCGGTGAAAATATTCGTGCTAAACACGGAGGTCAGTTTATCGTAGGTTATATGCTCTATTATCGCTGTGGCTTTTTGCTCGTTGATAATGTTTGCAGCACGTATGATAAACTCCTCAGGATTATCACCGAACTGCTCAAAGACCGCTTTTTCAATGCCGACTAGTATGCCAACAACGGCTTGCCGGGTCAGCCCAGTTTCGGTAACGATTTTACCTACAAGGTCGTAGCGAACCGAGCTACTAGCTTTCATTTCTGTGTACGACGACGCTTCTTCTCGCACCATATCAGCGCGGACAAAAGCTTCGCCCGCTTGCAGTTGAGCTTTGGACTCAATTGTCTTTGCCTGTTCGCCTTTCTCCACCTTGAAATAAATTTTGGATACTCGCAGCCTGATGTCCAATTCCGCGATAGACTTCTTGACCAGTTCGTCCTCGTCAAAGCCGACAACGTAGTAACTTCTGCCGTTGATGCGTGACCAGAGTTCTTGGAACGCACGGCTATTCATCTTATCCTTGTCAAGCGTCACATCAACTGTGTTTTTGCGGGCGTTCTCTGGTTTGTTGGCATTCGGATCGTAGACAGAATCAAGCACAGCGATAACCTCTGTGGCACGGGAGGCGGCTTCCTCCGGCACCTCAAGTGTGCCGTTCTTTTTCGCTTCGTAGTATTTCTCTGTCAGTTCGCCACGCTTTACATAACCGTTTTCAATAAGGCTCTCATAGATGGCAAGAGCGGTATCTTCGCCAAATTTCTCGTCAAATAGCTTTGCTTCGACCTTGCGAGGACGGTCTGCAACTGCCTCGGCAATCTCGCTCTGCAACCCTTTGGCAAAACTATCGTAGCTTTCATTGGCGATAACTGTCAGCACATTGACGTTGTGTATCTCTTCGCGAGAGAGAACATTCTCATCCATACGCTCGCCACTCTGATTGACGGCAAGGCGTAAACCGCGTCCGACTTCCTGACGTTTGCGGACATCGCTACCGCTTTGTTTCAGGGTACATATTTGAAATACATTCGGGTTATCCCAGCCCTCACGAAGGGCGGAGTGGCTGAATATGAAACGCACAGGCTCGCGCCGATCAAGCAGACGCTCCTTATCCTTCATAATAAGATCGTAAGCATCAGCATCATCGGATGTACGTTCTTTCTTATCTCCGAGTTTGCTGTCAATCATACGACCGCTTTTCTTGTCAATCGAGAAATATCCGGCGTGTGTACGCTCGGCAGGTATGCCCTCAAGGTATTTCTGGTACTCCTCTGAATCATCAAGTGTAAGCTGCCTGTTTCCGACGACTGCTTTGTACTCTTCCTCGAAAATCTGCGCGTAACTGCCGCCCGTGGCATTGCCATGTGCGTCGTACTGCTTGTATTTCGCTACCTCGTCAATAAAGAACAAAGACAGGACCTTGATGCCCTTGGCAAACAACTGACGTTCACGCTCAATGTGGGAGAGGATGGTTTCCCTTATTTGAATACGGCGCAGCTGCTCCTCGCTGACCGAGCCGATAACATCGCCCGCGAATAGCTTCTTTCCGTTAGTAAATTCCACGGACGAATCCCGGCCGTCAATCCGTAAAACCGTGTAGCCGTCCTTGTACTCGGCTAGTTCGCCAGAGTTGTCGAACAAACTGTAACCCTCACTGACAATCCTTGAAACCTTACGGATGCCGGAGTTGCCCTTTATGTCAAACTCAATCGTTGCAGTAGGATTGCCCTTTGAGAGGTTGATGCTCTGTATGTAGACATAACCCTCGGTGGCGGTGCTTCCGGAAACCGATATGCCTTTGACGGCTATCTTCTTAACAAGCTTCTTGTTATAGGCTTCAAGCGCATCAAGTCGATATATCATATTATATACGCTATCCGCGCGATGAGTTGCTGAATAGCGGAGCGTTACTAGCGGAGCAAACTCTTTAAGTCGCTCTTTGGTGGCCGCACCCTCGACCGACTGCGGCTCATCGATTATCAGAATCGGGTTCGTCTTCGCCAAGATGTCAATAGGGCGACGCGAGCGGAACTCGTCCAATTTCATATAGATACGCCTTGCGTCCTTGCCTCTGGCATTGAATGCTTGGCTGTTGATGATCATTACGTTTATTGCGCTGTCAGATGCAAAGCGATCAATCTCGGTAAGCTGCGCCGAGTTATAAATGAAGAAGCGAATCTTCTTACCATAGTCTTCGGCAAAGTGCTCTTCAGTCATTTGGAATGACTTATAAACGCCCTCACGGATGGCAACGCTTGGCACAACAATGATAAATTTGCTCCACCCGTACCGTTTATTGAGTTCATACATCGTCTTGATGTAGGTGTAGGTCTTGCCTACGCCGGTCTCCATCTCCACCGTCAGGTTATAGCGTCCATCAAGCGCGTCAGACGGCTTGATTTGCCCTGACCTCTGAATGGTACGAATATGCTCCAGAATCTTGTCTTCGCCGATAGCCACAGGCGCGTTGTTAAAGCCCGTAAAGTTTCGAGCGTCGTCAAGCCCCATCTGCCCTAAACCGGGGTCTATCATATATGTCGGTGAGTGAAACGGCTGACCTGCAAACACGTCGCAAACAGCAGTCGCTGCGTCTGATTGGAACTTTTGGTGCCGGAATTGTAGCTTCATCATCGCACCCCCTTATATCACTCTGACCGTGGTATTCGGCGCGAGGAGTTTGAATATCTCAAATACGTTTATTTTTTCTGGCGAGCTGGTAAAGCTGCTGTCACGGAAAACAGCGCGAAGTGGCTGTCGGCTTGCGATTTCACGGACTGCCTTTTCGCTGATACGATCTTCAAAGCAGGCAATTAGGTCACCGTCGTTATAGGTATGGACGGAGTAGCCTTCAATCTTCTCGTGAGTGTGTGGCATTGATAGTGGAAGTCCCCAGTCGAGCAAGCAGCTGTATAACAGGTCCATATCGGAGCGGTCTTCCTTTATATTTGACTGCATCATCAGAATCATATCTTGTGTATAGTCGCCCGCAGCATAGTAAACCTCGTTCATGTTTGTGTCATCAAGTTTAAGGACACGGAAGCCAATATCAAGCCCCTTCGCAGTCAATCCAGCCTCGCCTTTAATTTTATCTCCGGCACGGCGAATGCGCTCCTTGCCGATTTCGCAGATTGTAGCATATCCTGCCTTCGCCGCCTCCGTACCATCGCCACAGACTTCGGGCAACTGCACCATTACAAACTTGCGCTTGCCACTGTCCTCGGCGTTAAGCTGCATCACCGCGTGGGCGGTGGTGGCGGAACCGGAGAAGAAGTCAAGGATAATATCTCCAGGGTCGGTTGCTACGCGCATCATTTTAAGAACCAGTTCAATTGGTTTTGCCGTATCGAAAGAAGCATTTCCAAACAACTCAAGTATCGTTTTTTTCCCTTCTTTATTAGAGGAAACTGCATCCCAATAATTTGTTATTGGTTGCCCCTTGCTTTCATGTGCATATATAACTCTCTGAGGCACTCCGCTCTTATCCTTACCAAAATATACACGTCCATTGGATAGTAGCTGCTCATAGCTTTTTTCAGGATATGCCCATAATCTTTTATGCTTAGCACCACTTGGTGTAGTAATGGTATAAGTGTATCCACCACCACTCAAACCTTTTGAAACCGTGAGTGGTACTGGCCGCCATTTACCATCCGGAAAATCAGGTGTGGGGGCATTATATGATTTAGCGACATACTCCTCTGAAATTGGCTCCAGTTTCAAATCAGCAAAAGAGCTTTTGGAATAACAGAGAATATACTCGCCTTGTACAGCAACATTTTTTGAGTCGCTTGAGATTTCTTTTTTTCGTTTCCAGCAGAAGCAAGCCAAAAAATTACTCTCCCCAAAAACCTCATCACTAATCTTTCGGAGTTGAGCAACTTCACCATCATCAATACTAATGAATATCACGCCGTCAGTAGTCAGGAGATTCCGTGCCAAAACAAGGCGCGGATAAATCATGCTGCACCAGTCAGAGTGGAAGCGGCCGTTTGTTTCGGTATTCTTGAACAGGCGGTCACCATCCTCTTCGTATACACCTGTTTCTTCCTCGTAGTCCTCGCGGCTGGCGGTGAAGTTGTCACGGTAAACAAAGTCGTTGCCTGTGTTATAAGGCGGGTCGATATATACCATTTTGACCTTACCGAGGTAGCTCTCCTGTAAAAGCTTTAGCACGTCGAGGTTGTCGCCCTCTATGTAAAGATTCTCTGTAGTGTCCCAATCGCGGCTACCGCTGCTACAATACGGTTTGCCTGTGCTATCTGTGCCTGTTGGTATAGTCTCGTCTTTTATAACGGGGCGTAAGGTCTTGCGTATCGGTCGTCCAGCTTCGGCAATAGCAGCACGTTTGCCCACCCAAGTGAATTCGTAGGCTTCGTCGGTGAACACGTCCTCACCGAGCATGGCGCGGAGCAGGTCAATGTTAACGTTCCCCTCGGTAACCACGCCTGGGAAAAGTTCAGCTATTTTCGCCACATTTTCAGCGGTAAGGTTAGGGGTTTCAAATTTCATTTTATCTGACATTGGTTTATTCCTCCTTATAATGGCAGTTTATCAATTATCGGTTGCGCTAACTGCCATACAGTCGTGGCGTAACCAGCTATCTTTGCGAGGGTTTCAGCATCCTTGATTGTTTGCGTTATCCTGCCCATAACCTTTGTATAGACTGATTTTGCTTCACCCTGACTTTTGGCTTTAGCTATTGTCAAAACCTCGGCGATGATCGAGATCAGCTCATCTTGCTGTTCGTTACTTTTGCTTATTAGATCAACTAGCGTATAGAGATTCGCAGTATTTTGTTCGATTGCATTAAGGCTTCGAATTGTCTCTTGCCTATATGCTTCCTCAGCGGCTTCTTTACGTTCGCGCTCTCTTTGAACAGCTTCCATGGCTCTGCTCGCTTGTCGCTCACTTTCAGAGATTTGCTGTGCCAGCATGTTGCTGTAATTCGGCTGAAAGTTAGACAAATCTATTTTTGGCATATTCGCCGGGTCATATTTTAATCCTTCGCTCATCCCAATCCCTCCAATTCTACTCGCAGCCGTTTCAATTCGCTGTTTAGTTCAACCTGCCTATTAAACTGTTTCTCCCGCAGGACTTTCTTTTCCAAAGCGGCGATATCACGTTCCAGTTTCTGCCGCTGTTTATCACGGTCAACCGCCTCGGCAATATCGCCTTCCGTTCCGAGCCGCCCGCCCGCTATCTGTCGTGACAAGTTCTCGTAGACAGCATCCAGATTCAGTCCCTCGAACTTCAGTGTGAACCCGCCAAGCGGAAACCAGTCCGTATTGTAGAACGTGCCGGACGCTTCCATCCACGACTGTGCCTCGTCACCGAAAGTCAAAACAAATAGAATTTTATAAGGTATCGCTTTGGCAATTGCAAGCAGCACACGCTTGTCAAGCCCACGCTGCCGTAAAGCTACCTCAAACACCTGAATCTCTTTCACGGTCTCACCGGCGGCTACGCCTACTGTGCTGTCGGCCAGTTTGTTTCGCCAGACGACCGATTCTATCTGGTCTTTTATCATATCGCGCAACTGAGTAGTCAGCGTCGCATTGGCGTAGAGCTTTTCTTTCGCCACACGGCGGTTTACCTCAGTCGAGCGGGGTAATCCTAACATAGCGTCACCTCACCACAAGGAAGCAAATCATCTCAAAGTCGTCCAGTCCGCCAATTTTGGTATTTAAGGCGGACGTGCCGCCCAGACTGAACAGGCTGTCGATGTCGCTTTCCGCTTTCACATCAATGATGGAGTTAATTGCGTCCGTAAGCAGCGTAGAAATGCTCCGCATATCCCGCCCGTCCTTCGTCTCGGCATTGAACTCACGGCAAATATCCATCACAGGTGAGTCCTTACCTTTACAAAGTTGGCGGGTCTTATCGAGCAGTTCCTTGGGTGAAAGGTGGTCGCAGACGACTTCGCCGTCCGTTCCCACATATACCATATAAAATGGATGAAGTCGGTTCTGCATATCGATGTTTACGCTGTTATTAAGGTTCTTGAGAACAAACACCACACCCGGCGGGCAATCCTCCGAAGAGGGAACCACAGCGTGAAGTCCGAAGGGAACCGTGTCCATATCTCCGTTTCGCTTTACGTATTCAAGCAAGTCGAGGCGGAACTCGTTCAGTCCCAAATCCATAATAGAGATGCCTGACTGCATATCCTCAATATCCACGACTTCCTCCTGAAGCCGTTTCAGTTGCGCCTTACGGTATTCAAGGTCACCTTGTTCCTCTGCATTAATAAGGTCGTCGTCGCCCGTGGCGGTCATCACGGAAATGCGCATTCTTGTTTCGACACGCCCTTTAAGGGAAAGGTACTCATCCAAATCCACGTCCGGCCAAAAATTCACAAGCTGAATAACCGCATTACGGCTACCAATACGGTCGATTCGCCCAAACCTCTGGATAATCCGCACGGGATTCCAATGGATATCATAGTTTACACAATAGTCGCAGTCCTGGAGGTTCTGCCCCTCTGAAATACAGTCCGTAGCAATCAGTACGGAGATATCGTCATTGTTGTTCGGCATCAGCAGGTTCTTATCTTTTGAAATCGGCGAGAACAAGGTCAGTACATCGTTCATTGAAGCCCGTTGACCCTTAATGGTTGTCTTGCCGTCCACGCTTCCTGTGATCATAGCCGTATCAAGTCCAAACCTCGACTTTACGAACGTGCTCACGTTTGCGTAAAGGTACTCCGCCGTATCGGAAAATGCGGAGAAGATAAGGATTTTGCGGTTGCAATCATTTATAGGGCTGGTCAACTTGCTTTCGATTAGCCCAAACAGAGTTTGGAGCTTGGTGTCGTGTTTCGGCGTAATGTCGTCGATCAGCATTTTCAGAAGTCCCAGTGTATCAGCATCCTCCGAGAGTCTATCCCGCCAAGTCTTATAGTCCATATCTACGAGGTCGATTTTGATGCTGTGTTCGGCTGCGAAGTAGTCTGTGTTGCGGTCATCATCATCAAAGTCCGCATCGTCACCCACAAGTTCTCGACCCTTTATAACCGAGCCGCCACCTGCAGTGAATGCATCTATCTCGGCAATGGTATCGTCAATAAGCTTCTTAACACGCCCGATGGTCAAACGAAAGGACTCAACTGAACTTTCAAGGCGTTTCAAGAGGTTAATGCTCATCAAGCGCCGTATGCCCATTTCACGCCCGGCGCGGTTAATATTTATCGACGTGTCAACATACTTTGCGAGTTGGCTTGGAAAGATGAAGTCGGTTGGGATATATACTGAGAGGTTCAGCCTTATCAACTGTTCATAAATTTCGCTGTAATTAATCGCACTCTCCAAGTCGCTAAGACGAGGGCGCAGGGAAAGGGGTTTCAATCGTTCGGGGAACGAGCCTATCTCTCCCATGTTGTAATATTTCTCAATGTGCTTGCGGGATCGGGCTATGGTCACGCTGTCAAGCACTTCAAAAAAGTCAAAGTCTAGCGATTTCAAGAGTGAATCTGTAGTCCGTTCGCCATCATCTTGCTTATTCCACTGGTTGAACACTTTCTGGGCATTGCGGAATATCTCGTCTATCGGGCGTTTCGTTCCCAGCTTGTCATTAATCAGGTTCGGGTTGCCTTCGTAAGCGAGTTCGAGCTGATTACGCAGGTCAATAAAGCGATTATTGACCGGTGTCGCTGAAAGCATCAATACCTTCGTCTTAACACCCGCGCGAATGACACGGTTCATAAGACGAAGGTAGCGGTTCTCGCGGCGGTCTTCTCCGTAAACCTCTCCACCATTTCTGAAGTTATGAGACTCATCAATGACCACAAGGTCATAATTGCCCCAGTTAAGCCTGTTTAAATCAAGTCCGTTTGACTTACCACGTTCTCTCGAAAGGTCTGTATGGTAAAGTACATCGTACCTCAAACGGTCGGCGGCTATCGGGTTATTTATATAGTTATCCTTAAAAGTGTTCCAGTTGTCTGACAGCTTTTTGGGGCAAAGCACAAGCACAGATCGGTTACGGTTCTCATAGTACTTTATGACCGCAAGAGCAGTGAATGTTTTACCAAGTCCGACGCTATCTGCAAGGATACATCCATTGTAAGATTCAAGTTTGTTTATAATCGCCAGAACTGCATCCTTTTGAAAAGTGTAGAGCTTATTCCAAATTTTGCTCTCTTTGAAGCCAGTCGCCTCGTTTGGCAGCACATCCTCAGAAATATCCTCCAAGAACTCGTTGAAGATGTTAAATATAGCTACGAAGTAGATAAATTCAGGCGCGTTTTCGTTATAAGCAGCTGTGATGCCATCAATGACCTGATCGGTCACGTCCTGCATCAGGCTCTTGTCATTCCATATCTGCCCGAACATACGAACGTACTCACCCGAAAGCGGCGCAAACATTTTATTGACTGGATTGATAATGTTGTTGCCGCGCTCACACCCAATGTCAGCAGTAGTGAATCCATGGAGCGGCATATAAGTCGTTGCCTCTTCACCGATAACATTCATGAAACCGCTGATATTTCCGCCCGTCAAGTTAGAGCGGAACTTCACTTTCTTACGAATCCAGTCGGCACATTCACGGGCGATAGCCTTCTGCGTCAGCTCGTTGCGAAGCTTCACTTCGAACTCTGTGCCATAGAGAGATCGCTCGCGGTCAAGACGGGGTATATAGAACTCCCGCTTTTCTTTGGGAGCTTTCTCTTGCAGAAATGTCGGTGAGGTAAAAATAAAGCGCAACTCATCAATGCCATCAAGCTGCTTCTTGAGGGCTTGATAGGCATAGATTGAGAAACACGCCGCCGCCACGGACAGCTTGTCGCCCTTCTTAATAGTGACTGTCAAATCGTCTTTGACGGTTTTGCTCACATTGTCGAACATTTCTGGCATTTGCATAATGTTAGCTCCTTATATTCAAAAGTTTAGTCTTTAATTTTCCCCTCACGCACCCATTCGTCCACCTCAGAGATTTTAAACTTATACCGTTTGCCCGCACGGTAGAATGGCAGCTTGCCATCTTTAACCCACGTCCTAACAGTATCTTCGCTCACAGACAGATGAGCGGCGATATCTTCAAGATTTACCCACTTCTCCGGTGTGACATTTTCAGGTTCGTTACTCATTTGGAATCCTCCTTTTTTCATGCTGGAAAGGACAACACTATCTATCTTACAGGTGTTATTTCCGTTTTCTGCAGTTGTGTGCTGTTTATGTCGGAGCAAGTACACTTATTCCAGCAGCTTTCAATTCTTCAATCAAATTGACCTTCTTGATCGCCCAATGGGTGCGGTTCAATTCGTTGAACGAGGATGCTCCTTGCAGGGCAATGTTGAAAGCAATCTCATTAAGCTTTTGCTGTGGTACCGCCCAAAGCGGATGAAAATGAATCTTGATGCCATTATCTTGAATCTTCACATCAGTCACAATTCCAAAGCAGGCTTGATGGGCATCATCGGTCTTACCGTAGCCGTGGTTCTCGCTCGCAAAGAGGGACGGGAAGGTCTTGATTTGCGAAATCGCATCCTCACCTAAAGCAGCGAATTGTGCCTTAACTTCCGATGACATACTCTCCGTTAATGCCCGGTCTTTTGGAACGGTAAAGTGTCCGCCACAGAATGTTTCATCACCTATAACAAACAGATTGTAATAGTCCATATTGAGGGCGACGTTTCTGTTGACAAAGCCGCCTGGTCCTGTAGACATCATAGGAATGATGAGATTCACTACGTTATTCACGTTGTTTGCCTGCGCGACCTGTACACTTCTTTCGCCGGTCTGTGCGAAGACTGTAGCGTTCGCCGGTAAGTTATCTAATGGAAGTGTTTGTAGTTTATTGTTCACTTTTGCCACCTCCGCTGTTATTTATCGTAATCGTGCCAATACTGCCTATTTGAATACTGTTACTCCCGTATTGGTTAAATACGGACGGATTGTTGACCGTTTGATTCGTTGTCTTCGAAGATGCATCCTCAGTTGCATCCTTCACAAATGCTTCGCCGTACTCAGCAGATGGTTCATCCTCTACCGCAGCTGCGGTTTCCTGTTCAATCTCGCTGGTTAGCATTTCAAGCAGCGTTACGTTGATTGGTCTAGTAATGCCATCACCCATAGGTCCCGTATATTTTCTTTCAGCTCTGCCCCTTGATGGACACCAAGTGTCGTAAGTGGCTTTGCCTACCTTATTGTCTTGTCTATTTACTATGACGAAGTGCCAAACGCCTAACAGAAATGTTTGCAAGCAGAAGTCGCTCATCCCTCGGAGAGCGGCTTTTGTTATCCCTTGCCCATTTTCGGCTATGTAGAATTCTTGATTATCAGCAATACTCTGGTCGGCATTTATTAGGTCAAGGAATGCCCTTACAAGCCAGACCTCTCTGGCTGTGCTTGTCCCAATTTCAAGGAAACGCTTGATAAAATCATCCATTGCTTTCAGTGCTTCGAGATACTGTGTTTTAACACGGTTATCGAATGCAGCTACTTCATGATCGAACAGGAAAGAAAGATTGGTGCCATTATTTTCACATGACTTGTAATCGGACGCATTCGTACTGAATGTGTCCTTGTTTTTAGGCGCGGTGTACTCAGGATAAACCACGCTGCCGAGACCCGCGAGAGTTTCAGGCTGTGATAGACCGTCGAGTTCACCAGCATATTGACTACGCCTGCTTGTTCGCTGATTCCGGGCTTCCAGAACCAGAGTAAAAAACGTGCCACCACAAAGCACGGGATAAGTGAAGTTTGACACTTATTTTCCTCCATTGATACTCATTTACTCTATTAACCCTATTAACTCTATTGTCAATTGACTGCCACCCAATGAACTTCAAGTTAGCCCTTAGAGAGCAATCTCTAGGGGCTTTTTTTGTTGTCTTGGGCTGGACAAGCAGATGTTCATATCCAATCCAATTCCGAACAAACCCCACTAAACCATTATAACTCAATAAATAAAATTGTCAATCTTTGGAGGAAAAACAAGATGAAAAATTATCAAAAACTGTACTACCAACACTACTACGAAATGTTCCCAAACGGAGCGGAAACAGAAGTAACCCGCCGCGAGTGCTTTGCACCCGCCGAAGAACCAACCCCAGCAAATCCCTTCAAACAAAGGTGGTTCTATGACCCCGAAGCCAGCTACGCCGTCCGGCTGCCCCGTAACCAAACAGGCGAAGTTCTCGGAAAACGCAATGCCGCCGACCTGAAAGCCTCAGAGCGATATCAGGTTAGAAAGGCCGAAAACTGCCCCGGAGAGCTGGACAAGCCCATTGCCTACGGCGATGACGGCAACGAGGTCTTTATAGAGGTTACCGATGAATCAGCAGACATTCTTGCCATTTTGGAAGACCAGGAACGGCTTTCCGCCCTAATATCTGCGCTTGAGCGACTTGCTCCTGACGACCGTGAATTGTGGACATGCCTTGTAAACAAGGTGAAGAAACAGGACATCGCCGACCGGTTCAACCTGACACTTGATGGCGTGTATTACCGGGAGAAGCGGCTCAAGTCCATCCTCCGTTCTGACAACACCCTAAAAAGTTTTTACACCGACAACTGATTTTTGACTACGGGTTCTCACCCCTCACTGTCCAGTAGGAAGTGAGGGGCGATGTTCCTACATCACAGAAACGGAGGTAAAGCAATGCAAACAAGGCAATGCAGCAGGTTTGTGGAGTACCGTGACCACGAACAAAACGAGGAACTCATAGGCGTTCTTATGGCGATCAGCATCGTGAGCAAAAGACTCGCGGGCAGACTGGCCGCTCTGGAGCACCGATACGGAGAAAAATCAAGAGGAGGAAGATGCTATGACACCCAACAAAGCGCAGCAAATCGGAAATGACCTTTCATGTTTGGCGGCCTCAATCGCCGAAATCGCTGAGGAAATCAAATCTCTGTACGACTTTGACCATGACAATGATGAGGCTTCCGATGAGCCGGAATCGGTAAAAGAAGAACCTACGTCAGAACCAACTAAACCCCAAACACCCACACTTGAAGAAGTGCGTGGCCTCCTTGCGGATAAAGCATCAAGCGGATTTAGGGAGGCGGTACAAAGCCTTATTAAGAAGCACGGTGCGAACCGGCTCTCCGACATCGACCCAGCCGAATATGCTGTCCTTATTACGGAAGTGAGGGCACTTAAATGAGCGACGGTGCAAAACACTCACTTTTGTCACCGTCCTCAAGCCACCGCTGGATTGAATGCCCGCCATCGGCTCGTCTGACCGAGAACTATCAGGACACAAGATCGGGTTACGCCGCAGAAGGTACTCAGGCGCACAGCATAGCAGAATCGAAGCTACGACACAGGCTCGGCCAATCAAATCCCCTCTACAAATGCTTCGACATCGAGATGGACGAACACACGGATGATTACATCGCTTTCGTAACAGAGCAGCTCGAGGGGCTTACAGATCCAAAGGTCTACGTGGAACAGAAGGTCGACTGCTCCCTCTGGGTTCCCGAGTGCTCCGGCACCTGCGATGCGCTCATTATCTCGGACGGAGTGCTTCACATCATTGATCTGAAATACGGGCGCGGGGTCAAGGTTGACGCGGAAGGCAACAACCAGCTTCGGATTTACGCTCTTGGCGCTTTGGAGATGTTCGGCTTCCTGTATCCCATTCACACGGTGCGGATGTCAATCTTCCAACCAAGACTTCAGAACTGCTCGACTTGGGAGGTTACCCGCGCGGACATCGAAAAGTGGGCTGAAGAAGTTTTGAAGCCCGCTGCGGAACTGGCGTGGTACGGCAATGGCGACTACAAGGCAGGTGACCACTGCCAGTTTTGTAAGGCGAAAGCGGAATGCCGCGAACGTGCCAAGGCAAACATGGCTCTCGCTGCCTACGATTTCATCGAGCCAGTGCTGCTTGAAACTAATGAGATTGCTTCTATCCTCGGCAAGATTGACAAGCTAGTCTCCTGGGCTTCGGACATAAAAGACTTCGCCCTCACCGAAGCACTCAAGGGCGTGAAGTTCGATGGCTGGAAAGTGGTCGAAGGCAGGAGTAACCGTAAGTACACAGACGAGGCGGCTGTCGCGGAAGCTGTCAAAGTTATCGGACTTGATCCGTACGAACACAAAGTCCTCGGCGTTACCGCGATGACCACCCTTCTCGGAAAGAAGCGGTTCGAGGAGACAATCGGTGGGCTGATTGAAAAGCCCCAAGGCAAACCAGTGCTTGTTCCGGAAGCGGACAAGCGTCAAGAAATCAACATTACTACGGCGGCGGACGATTTCGCCGACCCAATTGAAAATTAGGAGGATTCTATCATGGCAAACACAGTAAATAATACCGCAGTCAACCCAACTAAAATCATCACGGGTGTATGCCGCCTGAGCTACGCAAATATCTGGCAGGCGAAATCCATCAACGGTGGTGCACCGAAATATTCTACCAGCGTACTCATCCCCAAAAGTGATACCAAGACGATCGCCAAGGTCAAAGCGGCGATCCAAGCCGCCTACGAAGAAGGCGAAGGCAAACTTAAGGGCAACAGCAAATCAGTGCCGTCCCTCGCTTCTCTAAAAACACCTTTGCGTGACGGCGACACCGAAAGACCCGATGACGAAGCTTATGCCGGTCACTGGTTCCTGAACGCCAACAGCAACACCGCACCGGGTGTAGTGAATGCGAACCGTGAGCCTATCTACGACACCAGCGAAATCTACTCCGGCGTATATGCCCGTGTATCCCTCTCGTTTTATGCATTTAATAGCAATGGCAATCGCGGCATCGCCTGCGGTCTCCAGAACATCCAAAAGGTACGCGACGGCGAGTCGCTCGGCGGGAAGTCGAGGGCTGAGGACGATTTCGACGACGACTTCAAGGCCGATGACGGTGAGGATTTCCTCAATTAGAGCAAATTCATGGAAAAGCATCGGAGGGCGGCAGGATAACTTGCCGCCCTCTTGTTATTGGAGGACATATGAAAACGATCAGCATTGACATAGAAACCTATTCGTCCGTCGACCTTTCCAAATCAGGCGTATATAAATACGCCGAGGCACCGGACTTTGAAATAATCCTTTTTGGCTATTCTGTGGACGGTGGTGAGGTTCTTGTAGCCGACCTTGCAAGTGGCGCAACCATACCACCCGATATCATCGATGCACTGACGGATGATACAGTTGAAAAATGGGCATTTAACGCTGCTTTTGAACGTATCTGTCTGTCAAGATGGCTGGGATTGCCCATGGGTCAATATCTTAACCCAGCGTCATGGCACTGTTCTATGGTCTGGTCGGCATACATGGGGTTGCCACTTTCTCTCGAAAACGTTGGTTTGGTGCTTGGTTTGGAAAAGCAGAAATTGACTGAGGGTAAGGATCTAATCCGTTACTTTTGCAAGCCGTGTGCTGTCACAACTTCCAACGGTCGTCGTACCCGCAATCTTCCCGAACACGCTCCCGATAAATGGGAACAGTTTAAATTGTATAATCGCCGCGATGTTGAAACGGAAATGTCCATTCAAGCCCGGCTCGCAAAGTTTCCTGTTCCGGATAACATCTGGGAGGAATATCGCCAGGACCAAGAAATCAACGACCGTGGTGTGTTGCTTGACATGACGCTCGTAAAGAATGCCATAGCTGCCGATGAAAGGTCAAAATCTGAACTGATGCATAAGATTCGGCAGCTGACGGAATTGGATAATCCCAACTCAGTGGCACAGATGAAAAACTGGCTCGCTGAAAACGGACTGGAAACCGACACTCTTGGCAAGAAAGCCGTCGCGGAATTGTTGAAAACCGCGCCCGAACCGCTTGGAGAGGTGCTATTGCTCCGTCAGCAGTTAGCAAAATCCTCAATTAAAAAATATCAAGCAATGGAAACAGTAGCCTGCGCCGACAACCGTGCCAGAGGGCTGTTCCAGTATTACGGTGCAAATCGAACCGGCCGTGCTGCGGGGCGATTGATTCAATGCCAAAACCTGCCCCAAAATCACATGGCAGACCTTGAACAAGCGCGAAGTCTTGTGCGTAGCAGTGATTTTGACACCCTCAATATACTTTATGACAATGTTCCGGTGGTCCTGTCTGAACTTATTCGCACGGCTTTTATCCCAAAAGAAGGCTGTAAGTTTATCGTCGCCGACTTCTCAAGCATCGAGGCGGTCGTCTTAGCATGGCTCGCAGGCGAAAGTTGGACACTCGAAGCCTACTCAGCAAAACGCGACCTCTATATTGAGAACGCCGAGATCATGTTTGGTGTACCCAAAGGCTCTATCGATAAGAAATCCCCGCTGCGCCAGAAGTCTAAAATTGCCGTCCTCGCTTGCGGGTACTCCGGCTCGGTTGGTGCACTGAAAGCTTTCGGTGCTTTGGAAATGGGACTGAAAGAAGAAGAACTGAAACCTCTCGTTGATGCGTGGCGGGCGGCGAATCCTAACGTGGTCAGATTTTGGTGGGATGCCGATAAAGCCGCCAAGACTGCCGTGAAACAAAGGAAGATCACCGAAACCCACGGAATCAGGTTCAGCTATCAGAGCGATATGCTCTTCATTACTTTACCCAACGGCAGGAAGCTGGCATACGTCAAGCCGCGCATTGGGGAGAACCGTTTTGGCTCGGAGTGCGTCACTTACGAAGGCATCGGCGCGACAAAGAAATGGGAGCGTATTGATTCCTCGCCCGGAAAGTGGGTCGAAAATATCACCCAGGCCGTGGCCCGTGACATTCTTTACTACGCCCTCTCCACATTTCGATCCGCCAATGTAGTCATGCATGTTCATGATGAAGTTGTTATTGAGGCCAACAAGCATCTATCTCCTGCTGTTGTCTCTGAACAGATGAGCCGTGCGCCGTCTTGGGCAGCAGGGCTTCCACTTCGCTGCGATAGCTACGAAACGCCGTTTTATAGAAAAGACTGAAAAGCAACTACGGAATTACCGCCACCGCTGTCCTTTAGGAAGTGGAGGCGGTTTTTCGTCTATCACAAATTTGGAGGAAATGAAAATGTTCTATCTCAAAGCCAAACTGGCAAATGGCAAGGTCAATAAAACAGATATCACTGACGAAAACGTGTTCACACGCTGTCCTGACTGTGGAAGGGAATTGCCTATCGACCTTGTGGAGGTTTTCTCGGACGGCGAAGGTGATCTCTTTTCCACCAGTATCGTCTGCTCCACCTGCACTAAAAAACGCGCTGAAAAATCCAGCCACACTGTCGGCATAAAAATTACAATCGACGGTATCGCCCTACTATCAGACACACTCTGTCAGGCGAGCTACGGCGAGCAGGTGTATGACCTTTTCAATGAATACGAAATTGAGGCAATTCAAGAGCTTGTTCCTGAACAGTACGAGTCATTCGCCGACGCGCTGAAGGCGCTCGCTACGGAAGGCGGCAGCTTATGAACCTAAAAAACTCAGAAGGCTACCCAGACCCAACTGCTGAAATCGCTCTTGCAAACGTGGCGAAATCCGAAAAAGCAGTCAAGACCTACCGTCCACTTGTGTATATCGCATCTCCTTTCGCAGGAGACACGGAATACAACATCTTCCGAGCCAGAGACTACTGCCGCTTTGCGGTGAGTCGCGGTTGTATCCCTCTCGCCCCGCATCTGCACTATCCGCAGTTTATGGACGACAGCGATCGTGATGAGCGGGCACTTGGATTGTTCTTCGCCATCATACTGCTCGGAAAATGCGATGAACTCTGGGTATTCGGAGGACACATCAGCGACGGGATGTCACGAGAAATTGCCAAAGCGAAAAAACGAGGCATTCCCGTTAGGTACTTCAATTCCAGATGTGAGGAGGAATCAACGGATGCCAGAACTGATTAAAATCTCCGTCTGCAATCGTAAGACGGACCGGAAATACAAAAACCAGGAACATTCATGGGAATACATTGTTGAGCGAAATCGCACCCCACTTCGAACGACAGAGACAGCCGAGGAATATCCGAAGCTATCCAAGCAGCGCAGAGATGATGCCAAGGATCATGGTGGTTTTGTTGGCGGATGGCTTAAAGGCGGTATTCGAAAGAATGGAAACGTCATCAGCCGCAGGATCGGCGCGCTTGACGCGGATAACATCCCTAAAAATGAAGACTTTCTTGCAGCTACAGCCTCCGCTCTTGCCGGGCTTACTTACTTCCTCTACTCCACCCACAGTCACACGTCGGGAAGCCCGCGCTACCGGGTGGTCATTCTTTTCAGCCGTGAGGTCAGTGAAGATGAGTATCCTGCGTTGATGCGGATGGTCGCCAAGGAAATCGGCATTGATTATTTCGACGACACCACCTATCAGGCAAACCGCATGATGTACTGGGCTTCCTGCCCGGCAAACGGCGAGTTTGTTTTTTATGAGAAGTCCGGCGATTCGCTGGACCCTGACAAATATCTCGCTCTGTATAACAATTGGCGTGATGTGACCCAGTGGCCGACCTCATCACGAGAAAGTGAAGTCCGAAATCGAGATGTCAAGAGCCAGCAAGACCCGCTTGAAAAACATGGTGTAGTCGGAGCTTTTTGTACAGCTTATCCCATTGAGGAGGCCATCGCTGAGTTTCTGCCTGATATCTACGAACCGGCAGCAGTAGATGGTCGTTATCAGTTTAAAGATGCCGACTCCACCGCAGGCGTAGTCATCTATGACGGTAAATGGGCCTACTCCCACCACGCTTCCGACCTTGCGGGCGGAAAGTTGCTAAATGCCTTTGATCTCGTCAGAACTCACAAATTTCCGGACCTTGATGAAAAGGCATCGTTTAAGGCTATGTCCGAGTTCGCTGTGTCACTTGACCGGGTGAAACTCCAACTGGATGCGGAACGTCAGGCGCAGGCACAAGCCGACTTCGACACGGAATCCGGCGACTGGCGGACCCTCCTTAGATATCAACCTCGAAGCAGCATTCTGGAAAACAGCGTCTGGAATGAAGTGCTTATTCTAAACAACGACCCTGATTTCGCTAACTTTGCCTATAACGAACTGGCCAACAGGATTCAGGTCACCGGCAAAGTGCCGTGGGAACGGCCACCAGATAATAAGTTCTGGCGCGACGCGGATACAGCGCAGATGAAAGCATTCATTGACATCCGCTATGTCGCATTCTCAAGCCGGAACCATGATGTAAGTTTCACCAAGGTTGCCGACGACAGGCGGTTCCATCCAATACGGGATTACCTTGACGGGTTGCCCCCCTGGGACGGGACAAAGCGGATCGAAACCCTTCTCGTCCGCTGCCTGCAGGCTGATGACACGCCGTATGTGCGGGCAGCCACCAGAAAGACCTTTGCTGCAGCTGTTGCTCGAATTTACAAGCCTGGCACGAAGTTTGACAGTGTGCTGGTTTTCGATGGTGTGCAGGGCATCGGCAAATCCACCCTTTTCAAAGACCTCGTTGGCGATGAGTTCTATTCAGAAACGCTCTCACTCACCGATATGGACGACAAGTCCGGTGCTGAGAAGTTGCAGGGCTTCTGGGTGGTAGAAATCGGCGAGCTCGCCGGGATGAAAAAAGCTGACATAGAAAAGGTCAAGGCGTTCCTTTCCACCTCGGATGACAAATACCGCCCCAGCTACGGCAAGACTGTGGAGAGTCATCCGCGCCAGTGCATCATCATCGCCTCGGTCAATGGCGAACGCGGATACCTCCGTGATATCACGGGTAACCGGCGCTTCTGGATCGTGAAGGTACATCAGGAGGAGCAGATCAAGAAATGGAACTTCACTGCCGAGGAACGCGACCAGATCTGGGCTGAGGCAAAAACCATCTGGGAAAGCGGCGAAAAGTTGTACCTCGAAGGCCGCCTTGTTAAGGAAGCTGAGGAAGCCCAGCGCGATGCTATGGAAGTCGACGAGCGCCAAGGTATGGTCGAGGAATATCTCGAAACTCTGCTCCCCGACAACTGGGATAGTATGGATACCTACGCCCGCCGCAGCTATATCGCCGACAAGGACGCCCCAACCTCTCCGATTGGCACCATACGCCGTGAGACGGTCAGCAATGCTGAGATTTGGGCGGAGTGCTTTGGGCGAAGCCTGGCCGAACTGAAGCCAACCGATTCTTATGCGCTAGCGGCTTTAATGACTCGCGTTAGCGGGTGGCAAAGGACAAAGGCAAGGAAGCGGTTAGCTATTTACGGCGAGCAACGGCTTTATTGCAGGGTCGTCGCATCGGAAAAACCCTGAAATACAAAGGGTTTGACAACATTTTAGGACAAGTGCGACAACTATTCTCCTTATATTCAAAAGGCTTTCTACAAGTCAGAGTAAAGCGCTGATGTACGCAACACACGCGCGTAAGAAATATATAGGAGAAACTGTCGAATTTGTCGCATCAAGACCTGTAAACCGCTTAAATAAAGGCTTTTAAGTGCGACAGGTGTTTTTTAGAAACTTGTCGCGGAGGTGTTTATGAAAGAAAAAGTACTGGAACGCAAACTGGTGGATGCAGTCAAGGCTATGGGAGGCATCGCACCTAAATATATTTCACCAAATTTCTACGGAATGCCCGACCGACTTGTCCTTATACCAGTAGGGAGACTTGCTTTTGTTGAGGTCAAACGTTATGGGGAGCATCCCCGGCCACTACAGGAAGCAAGGCATGGAATGCTTCGGCGCTTAGGCTTCAAGGTATTTGTGCTTGACCGCCCTGAACAAATCAAACAGATACTGGAGGATATAGCGAATGGATAACCAACTTATTAAACTCGGTCTTACCGAGAGGAACGGCAAAGCCGTCGTATCAAGCCGCGACATCGCGCGAGTGTTTGAAAAGGAACATAAGCATGTGATGCGTGACGTCCGTGGAATTATTGAAAATGACCCTGCTTGGGGTCAGTCCAATTTTGGACACACCCCCTACATCGAGCCACAAAACGGACAGACCTATTACGAATACCTTGTTACCCGTGACGGATTCACGCTGCTGGTCATGGGCTATACCGGCGAAAAGGCGATGCAGTTCAAGAAAGCCTACATCGCAGCGTTCAATGAAATGGAACGCAAACTCGCACCCCGGAATTACAAGGAAGCATTACTTGCTCTCGTTGCTGCAGAAGAACAACGGGAAGTCCTCGAAGCCCAGAACAAGGTGTTGCAAATCACAGCTGCCAAGTACGAAGGTCAAACCGACACAGTGGAACTCTATAAGGTCGGTGAAATTGCCGAGGAACTGGGAACAACGGCTGTAACCCTGAATCGTTTTCTTCGGGACTGCCATGTGCAGTATAAACCGAACGGCTCTCAAACTTGGCGGCTTTATGCTGATTATATCGGGCACAACATCGCCCTTCCCAAACTAGTGCAATTGGAAAATGGTTATGAAATGCCGATGCTGCTTTGGACGGCGAAAGGTCGTGACTTTATCTTTGACCTGGCCGAACGGGAGATGCCGCGATGGTACGCCTAAATTATAAGCCCCACCACTACCAGCAATATGCCACGGACTTCATCGAGAGGAATTCAATAAGCGCAATACTCCTCTCGATGGGTCTTGGCAAGACAGTTATCACCCTGACCGCTGTTAACGACCTGCTTTACGACTACTTTGATGTGGGTAAAGTCCTAGTCATCGCCCCGCTTCGGGTCTGCACCAATGTTTGGAAGCAGGAAACTGATAAGTGGCTTCACCTGCAGGGACTGAAAGTCTCGGTTGCAGTTGGCACGGAGCGGGAACGACTCGCCGCGCTTAAGGTTAAGGCAGACATTTACGTCATCAACAGAGAGAACACCCAATGGCTCATAGAGGAAAGCGGCGTTCCGTTTGACTTTGATATGCTGGTCATTGATGAACTGTCATCGTTTAAGAATTACCAGTCAAAACGGTTCCGGTCGCTGATGAAGGTTCGCCCCAAGGTAAAACGAGTTGTCGGACTGACGGGTACACCATCAAGCAACGGCCTGATGGATTTATGGGCGCAGTTTAGGCTACTCGATATGGGGCAGCGGCTTGGACGGTTTATTGGAAAGTACCGAACCGATTACTTCTTACCGGATAAACGGAATGGCCAGGTCATCTTCAGTTATAAACCATTGCCGAACGCTGAGAAGCGCATCTACGATAAAATCGGAGACATTACCATCAGCATGAATGCGACTGATCACCTTCAAATGCCGGAACTTCTGATGGTAGAACATCCGGTACGGTTATCGGAAACAGAACTTGAACGTTATGATGAACTAAAACGCGACCTCGTGCTTACCTTGACTGGTGGTGAAGTGACCGCTGCCAATGCCGCCGCTTTAAGTGGAAAGCTGTGTCAGATGGCAAACGGTGCGGTCTATGGTGACGACGGCGAGGCAATCGAAACCCACAGTCGTAAACTTGATGAATTAGAAGATCTCATTGAACAGGCAAACGGCAAACCGGTCCTGGTCGCATACTGGTTTCAGCATGATAAAACGAGAATTGCTGAGCGGCTTCAAAAACTGCACATCCCTTTTACTCAACTCGACAAGCCCGATACCATCACAAGGTGGAACAACGGCGAACTGCCGGTAGCCCTTATCCACCCCGCTTCAGCTGGTCATGGTCTGAACCTCCAAGCCGGAGGCAGCACCTTAATATGGTTTGGGCTGACGTGGAGTTTGGAGCTTTACCAGCAGACCAATGCCCGTTTATGGCGACAGGGTCAGTCAGCAGAAACGGTCGTCATCCACCACATCCTGACCGAGCATACAATCGACGAACAGATCATCAGTGCATTGGCGCAAAAAGATCGCACCCAAAGCGCCTTAATCGCTGCTGTGAAAGCAAATCTATGAAAATCTAAGGAGTCAATCCGAGAGGACATTAACTTTTCGGAGGTAGCCCTTATGGATAAAACAATAAGACAACTCACGGCGAAGGAGTATTTATCCCAAGCCTACCGTATCGACCAACGCATCAACAGCAAAATCGAGCAAGTGCAATCTCTACGGGAACTCGCAGGAAAAGCCACCGCGACCTTGTCTAATGAAGCTTTCAACGGAACGCGCAACTTCCACCGCATGGAGGATGTAATCTGTAAGATAATGGACTTGGAATCGGAAATCAACGCCGATCTAATGCAGCTCATAGACACCAAGCACGAAATCGTCACGGTCGTGAAATGCGTGGAGAACCCTGAACTTCAGACTCTTCTGGAACTTCGCTACCTATGCTTCAAGACGTGGGAACAGATCGCAGTCGAGATGCACTTCGATCTTAGGTGGGTGCATCGGCTTCATCACAGGGCTCTAAACGAGGTCGATTCCATACGCCACTGTTGACCACTATAATACTGTGGTACCCTATGTAATTATCCTCAAAAG
>JQID01000188.1 GCA_000770645.1 Desulfosporosinus sp. Tol-M | reverse complement strand
CTAAAATGATACTACTCCACCTTTGCATATTGCCGTAATGAATAGTGAATTAGCTATCATTAAAAAATTAGTTCAAAACGGTGCTTTGCTGGATGTAAAAAACAACAAGAACGAAACAGCTTTTACCATAAAAGACAAAGATGGAAACACAATTTTTAATCAAGTGGCTGCAACAAACGACATAGAATTAACTCAACAACTGGTGGATAAAATGCCACCAATGACTTCATCAGAAAAAAGCGAAGATCATCCTATGACAATACAAAATAATCAAGGTAATACTCCCCTGCACACAGCACTGTTACAAAATCAAAAAGCTATTGGAAAAGTCTTTATTGATAAAGGTGTAAATATAAACTTTAAAAACGTCAAGGGAGAAGATGCCATAATCATCGCCAATGGGCAAAAGATGCCTGATATTTTATCCTATCTCTATTTAAAAAATGGAGATTTGGATAACACCATCATAAATGCTGAACTTGCCTTGAAAACAGATGCAAACAATGTAGATGTATTATACAATTTTGCATCTGCATTACAGTTAAAAGGAGAGAAATTTTCTAAAGACGGGGCGCTGGCAGATGCAAAAAAGTTGTATCAACAATCCATAGATAATTTTACTAAAGTTCTAGCTTTGCAACCAAACTTTAAAAATTCTATACAAAAAAAAAGACCAATGCGATGAAAAATTAAAGAACATTGAAATACAGTTAAAGAAGCAAGAGGAAGATCGTCAAAAAGCTGAAGCAGCAAGAAAGGCAAAAGAAGTGGCAGCGAGTCAACAGAACTCCACTTCCAATACAAATGACGCTGGAAACGGATACTATGACTATTCTGGTCTCCGAGATGCAATAATTGATACGATGATGAGGCCCAGGTGGTAAGAACTGATATGAAAAGATGCGCTTCTATTCGCTCGGCTAACTGGTGGGGAACTGGTCTGAATCCCAAATTAGGTTTAAGTCAACGATGATAGCTTCGGTCTTGAAACAGTTTCGATATGATACAGCTTATCGTCGAACGGCTCATTTCTAGAAAGCATGTGGTAAATTCAATTCAGCAGCATGTGAGTAATAGCAATAATTGCTTTCTTGTGACCACGACGATGTGATCTGCTCGTACCTCACCCTAAAACTAAAATAAGGGCAAATTCTTGTTTTTGATGGCAGTATTTGCGTATTGAACCAACAGTGGTGCTTGATATACACTCCTGCACAGCTTATGCGTACAGATTTCTTTTTTCCCGCACTTTCATTGTCCTGGGGTGTTACGCCCATGAGAACAAAGGTGACGTGAGGATAGAACACGGACATGTCCACTCCAATTTCGCCAATGATAGCAATGGCCGTAAAGATGTCCTTTTTAGATTTAGTATGATAAAAAAAGCAAATCCCTATTAATTTAGAAGAAGCCTGTTTAAGCTTATTATCAAGAAAATAAGAAAGAAATGGGTGATGATGATGGTAATTTTTGATTCAAAAAAATTACAGCCACTTGCGTATGACGCTTCTGTCGCAGTGGCTATTAAGAGCACGGGATATGCGCTCGAATATATAGGGCAGTTTTCAATATTTCACACGCTACTTAATCAATCCTTGTCTGCATTGTCTGAAGCACTAAGAGAAAGTATTACGAGACAGCCTATGGGATCTCGCCTTTCTAATGTGCAAAACCTCCTAAAGTTAGTGAAAGAAATTGATCTGTCAACTTCAGCGTATGGTAGGCATGAGGATTGGATGGATGCACAAGCCAGTGTTTGGACAGGATTGTCTGTGATCTATATGCTACTTGGTGGTCACCGCGAATTTGAAGAGACAATCCTTCTTGGACAGGAAGTGGATGGGGTCGCTAATTACGCAGCAGAGGCATCAGTGATGTCTCGCGACTATGTATTGGCGTCACATATCTCACTGGATTATGTAGTAAAATGTCTCAATTGCGTTAATGCGACTTTTAAGCTCGATAGTCGAAACTATGCCAAAGGGGTGAAACGAGGGATGTTTGACCTGGTGGACGATATATACGAAGATATCAATTATTTCACGTCAAGTGCGAACAGCCACACACAACCAGTTTCAAAGGCCTTTTACATGAAAGCATATCCTCGATACATTTACTTACTGACTTTTTTAGCGAAATTCCTTGGTAATATCACTGGACGTATTCATAATTCTCCTATCCGATTCCGCGTATATCCAAAAACGGGTCTGGAAGAGATCTTAGCAAAGATAATTTGATTCCTCAATGCTCAGAAAAAAATACAAAATTCCAGTTGTTTGACTATCCAAATCAAGACATACCCCCCTTCAAAAAAGGGAGTCAAACCTTTACGCAAATCCCTTATTTACGCGCATTATTATCATCTTATTGCCACAACACACGTGGAGTGTTACGTGTTGATAGAGGTCAATAGCTACATTGCCGCACAATCCGAGAGTGTTAAACCGTTGTTGAATCAGGTGCGGGATACGCTCAATAGCAGCCTTCCTCCAATATATGCCGAGGCAAGCTGCTTTTTTATAATGGGGTAAATATCCATGGCCTGAGCCCTTTATATGGATTGATTTTCAAATCCTAAGCTGGGGAATCATTTACTAAGGTATTTTTCATTGTGTTAAATTCATCCGCAGTGATTTCACTACGCGCATAGCGTTCTTTTAAGATGTTTAAGGATTTATCTTCCCTATTGCAAAAACACAAACGATTTGCAACTTGATTATTACGATCAAGAACTAAGAATAAACCGATTAGGAAAATTACGATACCAATAATCATCATTGTTAACCTCCATTCGAATTCTGATCATTATTTTGATTTTGGCTTGGGATGGGACTTGGGTTAGGGTTTTGACCTTGACCTTGGTTTTGGTTTGGTTTCGCCCTAAACCCATAACCTCCCATCATGCCATGCCGATTTACAATCTTATGTCCTTGGTTTATCATGCCATATTGTCCATGGTTGTAACAATGAAAGACAACTGAACCGATTGATATCCCAACGCCTAAAATCATCAACAAAATGCCTCCGATCAGTTTCGACTTCTTCATTTAAGCCACTCCTCTAATTAGTTTGTAATAATTATATAGCCTATTATCTATTAGATTCTTAATTATATATGAAATATTTATTAAGGTTTTATGGAGAGTTTTTCTAAAAATAACTACTTACTATTATAGAATGAAAAGAGAGGCAAAAAAAGGTTTTGAGGTATAGGCAACGAATACTTAATTAGATTTTAAATCATCCAAATCATAATAAAAGGGGTTCAATTATGAGAAGAAAGAACAAGTTAATGGCTATCATTCTAATTCTTTGTTGTAGTATCATGATCGGGAATCCAGCTTTTGCCGCAACATCAAATTTACCAGAAGCCGCGCAAACTATTACAACCCGACTTGCAGGCCAAACAAGGTATGAGACTGCTAAAGTTATATCAGAGCAATTTAATCAAGGAAAAGTTCAGAATGTTATCCTTTCAACAGGAATTGGATTTGCAGATGCTCTATCCGCCAGCGTATTCGCCAGCCAAAAAGATGCTCCAATTCTCTTAGTAGATACTTCGGTTGACGGGTCAAAGGAAGCATTTGATTATGTTACCAAGCATCTTGACCCAACTGGAACGGTTTATATCATTGGTGGCACCGCAATAGTAAGCAAAGAATTTGAAACCGGACTAAATAACCTCGGATTCAACAATATTGAGAGGATTGCCGGTTACGATAGATATGAAACATCTTATCAGTTAGCTTGTTCGCTTAATAATACATCAGTACCAACCGTAGTAATTTCTTCAGGTGAATCATATCCTGATGCCTTGAGTATAGCCAGTTTTGCAGCTAACAAAGGCTGGCCTATATTGTTAAGTCCTCAAACAGCTTTACCTGAGGAAATGAAAAACTATTTGGCAGAGAAAAAACCAACAAAAGTATATATTACTGGAGGAACGGTTGTAATATCTGACAATGTAAAGTCGGAAATCAGCGCTTTACTTCCACAAGCCAGTGTTGAACGGTTAGCCGGACAAGATAGGTTCGAGACGAATGTGATTATTACGCAAACTTTTAATCCTAACCCGACGACCATATATCTAGCTACCGGTAACGGATTTGCTGATGCTTTAGCTGGAAGTGCTTTGGCAGCCAAAAATGGCGACCCAATAGTATTGATCGATTCTGCCACACTTACCTTACCAAAACCAGCAGCCAATTATTTTAGGAAGTTCTATATGGGTAAACTAAACCCTAACTTAGTTGTTTTTGGAGGCAGTAGCGTAGTTGCTAACGAAGTCCTGAAAAATTCAAGGGACTTGATAGCAGGGGTAGTGAAGGAAGATAGCATTTATACAGTAGCGGATGTCACGGCAACTATTACTCAGAATCAGGTTTATGCATTGCCAACAACGGTCCAGGCCAGGCTTTACAACAGTGAGATCATTAATGTTCCAGTTAAGTGGAATTCCATGTTTGTCGATACCAGCAGGATAGGGTCAAGTATTTATGAGGGGGTTGTAGACGGATATGGTGGTAAAGCTATTAAACTTAATCTAACGGTCAAAGAACCTATGCCCATCGCCCAATACTCTACTCACTTTGACTCAACTCTGGTCAATCGTACAGGGAACATTCGCCTGTCCGCAAATGCTCTTGATGGGAAATTATTAGCACCCAGAGAACGGTTCTCCTTTAATGAGAGCATCGGCAAGATAACTGCTGAAGCGGGTTATAAAGAGGCGCTAATCATTGAAGGAGATACCTTTATCCTGGGACTTGGAGGAGGAGTTTGCCAAGTTTCTTCTACTCTTTATAATGCCGTTCTTCTCGCCCAATTGGAAATTCTGGAAGCACACCATCATACCCTGCCTGTAGCTTATGTTCCTCCTGGGCAGGATGCAACTGTAAGCTCCCCTTTTCTAGATTTTAAATTCAGAAATAGTTCAAATTTATTTCTCTTAATCCGCAGTTTGTTGGAAGGAAACACCTTAACCTTTAAGCTTTATGAAAAGTAAGGAGAAGCTTCCTACCGTTAAGAGCAATGAATCTAAGTTCCAATTGCTCATGTTTCTTAGTCAGCCTGCTTGACAAATAATGTGATCAGATGCTAAAATGTTTAAACGTGGTGACTTCTCACCGCAACCGCTCGAATCAGGTATTAACGGGTTTTTTAGATTTTAAAAAACTGACCTGCAATGGCGAGTCTAGGGCATGGGAGGTGTAATAAAATGTACGCTGTGATTGAAACCGGTGGTAAACAGTTCCGTGTTCAAGAAGGCGACGTGATTTGCGTTGAGAAACTGGATGCTAATGTAGGAGACGCCGTGACGATCGATAAGGTTCTCCTCGTGGAAAAAGACGGTGTGGTTAATATAGGAACCCCAGTTGTAGCTGGTGCTGCAGCAGTGCTAAAAGTTGTGGAGCACGGTAAAGGGGCGAAGATAATTGTCTTCAAATTCAAGGCCAAAAAGAACTACCGACGCAAACAAGGACATCGACAACCCTACACAAAAGTTGTTGTCGAAGCGCTCCAAGCGTAAGAGCCAAAGCAGCATTCATTTCATAATCTGGTCGGATGATCAAGGGCGAATACGGGGGTTTGAGCTGTCCGGACATGCCGGATATGCAGATTCAGGTCAAGATATTGTCTGTGCGGGGGTTTCCGCACTGAGCATTGCGGCCTGTAATGGCCTGGAATATTTCCTATCGGTAGCTCCTAAAGTGCAGGAGACAGATGAACATCTCACCTGTGAGCTTGTTGGAATACCTGAGCTGGAATTGGAAAAGGCCCAGTGGATTTTGCAAACTATGACCTTAGGCATTGAACAGATACATTCGACCTACAGCCAAGACTATATTTTCATAGATCGAAGGAGGTGGACTCCATGTTAAAAATGAATCTTCAACTTTTCGCTCATAAAAAAGGGGTTGGCAGTTCACGAAATGGTCGTGATAGCAACGCTCAGCGTCTCGGTGTAAAACGTGGCGACGGCCAATTCGTAAACGCCGGTACGATTATTGTACGTCAGCGCGGCACGAAATTTCATCCCGCAAAAAACTGTGGTTTGGGTAAAGACGACACCTTATATGCTCTAATTGACGGTTATGTTAAGTTTGAGCATAAAGACCGGATGCGCAAACAAGTTAGTATTTACCCTGAGCGCACAACAATACCAGTGGCTGTAGCCCAATAAGCTGTATTTATTCACCCCTGGGTTTTCCCAGGGGTTTTTATTATACCTACTATAGTAACAATAACTCCTTTTTCTGAAGGGAGAATAGTAAGGCCACGAATTTGAGAGGAAATTGATGACGATGTCAAAAATTGAACTTGTTCTTCTGTCCGAACTTCTACAAAGGTATAGGCTCCAGAGGCATGATTTTCTGAATCACTGGCAAGTGATCATGGGTCATTTACAACTCCATCAACCGGAGAAGGCCCTGGCCTACATGAGGGAAACGATCGTAGTTCAGGAGCAAGAGCAGAAGATAGCGCTAATTCATGAACCGGCACTTGCGGCTGTTCTTTTGGGGTTGATTATCGATCTTCGGCAGAAAGGAATCCCTGCCACGCTTGACTTTCCTGAGGGGATGAAAAAGGAAGACTTTTGGCGAGATCATTGGCAAGAAGAATATGTGGAAAGGCTATACGGGTACACTAAAGAATGCTTGGAAGTGTCTTCCCAGTCACGGCTGTTATTAAACGTCACGGCTGAAGTGTATTTATTCGATGAACCGGGTGGCTTAGCTTGCCAGGTTATCTTAGCGGACGAAGAAACGGTTCTCTTTGATAGAATGCTAAAGTTAACGACAGACTCCAAATAACAGTCCTTTCCAAGAGATTTAACATTATACGAGGAGAATTAACTATGTTTATGTTTTACGATCAGGCCAAGATCTATGTTAAGGGTGGTGATGGCGGGGCAGGAGCCGTCGCCTTTCGACGGGAGAAATACGTTCCTGAAGGCGGGCCGAGTGGAGGAGACGGCGGACGCGGGGGGAATATTATTTTTATGGGAGATGAGGGTTTAAGAACTCTCGTGGATTTTCGCTATAAGCGGCATTATAAGGGGGCGCGGGGGGACCATGGGCAAGCGAAAAATATGAGCGGTCGTAGCGGGGAAGATACTATTCTGCGCATTCCGGTTGGTACGGTGGTCCTCAATGATAATACCGGTGAAACAATTGCGGATATAACCGAGCATGGACAGCATGTCGTGGTTGCCGCCGGTGGTCGGGGAGGGAGAGGTAATGCTCGTTTTATGAGTAATACCAATAAAGCCCCAACCTTGGCGGAGAACGGAGAACCTGGTGAGGAGAACTGGCTTCGTCTGGAGTTAAAGCTCTTGGCGGACGTCGGACTGGTCGGTTTCCCGAATGTGGGGAAATCAACGATTATTTCGCAAGTGTCCGCTGCCAGACCGAAGATCGCGGATTATCATTTCACTACCTTGATTCCGAATTTGGGCGTGGTCGAGCTTGAGGATGGACAGAGTTTTGTCATGGCCGATATTCCTGGACTCATTGAGGGTGCTCATGCGGGGGCGGGCTTAGGGCATGAATTTCTGCGCCATACCGAGCGAACACGTTTGCTTTTGCACGTTTTGGATATCTCGGGGTCGGAAGAACGGGATCCGCTCGAGGATTTAAGGATTATTCAGGAAGAAATACGGTTCTATAGTCCGGAGCTTGCCCAAAGACCAATGATTATTGTGGCCAACAAAATGGATATTCCGAGTGCGGAGGCTCATTTACAACGCTTGAAGGAAGCAGTGGAAGACCGTCACGAGATTTTCCCGGTGTCTGCAGCGACTGGGGAAGGATTAAAAGCCTTGATGTATCGAATTGCGCAGCTCTTACCGGATACCCCTGTTCCAGAAATTCTTAATCCTCCGGCTGATCACTTGGTTACGAAAGCGCAGTTGGGTAAGCGGTTTGAAATCCTTAAAGAAGAGGATCTATTTCTTGTTGTCGGCAAAGAAATCGAAAAACATGTGAAGATGACCTGCTTTGAGCGGGAAGCGAGTGTTTACCGTTTCCAGAATATTTTGAAAGTCATGGGGATCGATGAAGCTCTTCGTGCGCAAGGAATCAAAGAGGGGGATAAAGTCGAGATCGCCGGCGTGAGGTTCGATTGGGTTGAAGAGTAATGGCTTAGGGGGAAGAGTTAAGTGTTAACAGGTAAGCAAAAACGTTATTTAAGATCCATGGGAAATGGAATGGATCCGATTCTTCAAGTCGGTAAGGGCGGAATCACTGAAACAGTAGTCACCCAAACGAACGAGGCGTTAGAAGCTCGAGAACTCATAAAGGGCCGGGTTTTACAAAATTATTTAGAAGAACCGAAAACCGTGGCGGATGAACTGGCTGAACGCGTTCAGGCTGAGCTTGTACAAGTTATTGGGCGGAATTTCTTATTGTTTCGACCGTCAAAAAACAAGCCGGTTATTGTTTTACCATAATAAGTCGCGCTTACTGTCCCCAGTAGATTCATGGCTTGCTCATGTGTCTGTTGGGGACTTTATTTATTTATGCATGGCTTACGACGTATCTCGTGGGCCCCTTGAATATTTGAAAGCGTTATACGGGCACACTAGAATTCTTAGATGTGTCTTCCTATCAAAGAATTTGCATGGTAGTTATAGCGTGTTTGGAGGGGATACTGTGAAGAAGCCTCTTTGGTGGGGATTAGGGGTAGTGATTGTTCTGGCATTAGCCTTCGGCGGATGGTGGATTTGGGGAAGGGAGCAGTGTCCTGTGATGGTCAAAGCTGTTGCCGTCGCTCCAATGACGATACAAGAAGAGGTTTATGCGACAGGGAGCGTGGTAGCGGTCTCTCGTCAAGAGGTGCGAGTGTTAAACCCTGGTCTTGTAACAAAGGTAGCAGTGAAGAGTGGGGATTCCGTTAAAGCGGGGCAAATCCTTGTGATCCTCGATACGACTCTGACTGATGCTCAAGTCGCCCAAGCAAAGGCGAATGTTGAGGCGGCTCAAACGAACGTTGAAGCGGCGCAATCCAATTTAAATGAGCTTAAGCAATTCCAAAGCACGAGTGAAGTTGCTAGCGCCACAAGACAGGCTGAGGGTGCTCTGGCGCAAAGTAAGGCGGCTTTAAAGCAGGCCCAAGAAACGTTGAAAATTACCCAGGTACAACAGGCGCAAATGATTTACAAAGCAACTATTGATGGAACGGTTCTCGAGGTCAATGCCCAGGAGGGCAACCTCTCTCCAGTGCAACAGCCGCTTGTGTTAGTGGCAGATCTAACCCAAATGAATGTCGAGTCGAGACTGAATGAAGTTGATGCGGGTAAGGTTCAGCTTGGCGGAAAAGCGACGATCTCAAGTAAACTATTGGGAAATACGCCTGCTCAAGGAACCATTACTGGAATCTCACCCCAGGCGGTCGTAACATCAAGCGCTCAGGGGAACTCATTACCGACGGTGGGAGTAAAGATTCACATAGATCAAGTGCCTGCTGGACTAAAGCCGGGTTTTAGTGTGGATATTCAAATGATCGTGGCGACCAGGGAGGGGGTCTTGGCTGTTCCACAAGAGGTGCTCTTTCAAGAAGGGAAAAGGAACTATGTCTATCTGATCCAAGGAGGAAAACTTCTTAAGACGGAAGTAACGATTGGAATAGGTAATGATACGCATCAGGAAATAACCTCCGGTTTAAAACCCGGGGACCTGATAGTTCTTAATCCCTCCAACGAACTTTCGCAGGGTTTGGCGGTAGCACCGGATACGGGGAGTGGAGGTACATGAGCCTCTTAGAAGGTTTACGGGGGGCATTCTTCAGCTTACGGACTAATAAGCTCCGGACAGGGCTGACGATGCTCGGAATAATCATAGGGATTGCGGCAGTAATCGCAGTTGTCACCATCGGACTCGGCGGCAAAGCTGCTATCATGCAAGAGATGGAAAAAAGCGGTGTAAATTTGTTTGTGCTGTACACGAAATCTGTCGGACAGACTGGACTGGCCGAGGGAGAGCGCTTGACGATTCAGGATGGGGAAAGTTTGAGACGAGCCCTACCGCAAGTTAAAACGTTGATTCCGTCGAGTGTAGAGTATACGGCTATAGAGGGGAATCAAAAACAGTCTTCAGCCATGATCGTGGGAACGTCACCTGAATTTGCAGATCTGCGTCGCAGGGAAATTGCCAAAGGACGTTTTTTTTCGGAAGAAGAGTTTTCGGCTGATCGGCGCGTGGTTGTGATCGATCAGACCTTAGCTGAAAATTTCTTCGGCGCCGGAAATCCTCTAGGGCAGCAGGTGATTATTCAAAATGTTCCTTGCCGTGTAATAGGGGTTTTAGCCAAGGATAAGTCCGCCTTTGCCCAATTTGATGTGGGCACTAAGAATGCCTATGCCTATATTCCCTGGGGAACTTGGTCGGGTATTTTCCAGTCGGAGCGTGTCGACCAATTGGAAGGAGCGACATTCCTTGAAACTGATTTAGAAGGTACGATTTCTAGCGCCAAACGCTTACTAAACGTGCGTCACGGGACTACGAATCAGTTTGAGGCTTTTAATGTGCAGCAATTGGTGCAATCGGCTAATCAGATTACTCACATTTTAACAAGTTTTATCGGCTTGGTAGCCGGTATCTCCCTATTAGTTGGGGGGATTGGAATTATGAACATTATGTTAGTTTCTGTGACGGAACGCACGCGAGAAATTGGATTGCGCAAAGCTGTGGGAGCCAAAGAACGCGACATTTTAGTACAATTTTTATTAGAAGCGATTGGATTATCTCTTGTCGGAGGAATTGTAGGCATTGCTTTGGGGGTAGGGAGTGCGCAGATGGTGACTTATCTTTTGCACTGGCCTCCACTCTTGTCAGGCTGGGCGATTCTATTTGCGGTTTCCTTCTCTATTGGAGTGGGAATGTTCTTTGGTTTTTATCCGGCACTAAAGGCTGCCAAACTCGAACCGATAGCGGCATTGCGGTATGAATAGGGAGGTTTGCCTAAATATGATATAATTAAGATGTTCTACAGCTTTTTATAAGGGGAAGAGAAACAAACATGAACATCTTAACAGCTGAGAATTTGACAAAAAGTTACGGCGAAAAAGTACTTTTTAAGGATATTTCGTTCGGGATTGACGAAGGAGAGAAAATAGGGATAATTGGGGTTAACGGGACGGGCAAGTCCACCTTGCTTAAAATCCTGGCGGGTATGGAGTGGCCGGATCAAGGCAAAGTCACGATGGGAAATAACATGCGCCTTGAGTATCTCCCTCAAAATCCGGAGTTTGAAGATGAGGCTACGGTTTTACAGCAGATTTTTAAGGGAAATTCCCCGGTGATGAAGTTACTCAGGGAGTATGAAACGGCCGTGGAAAAGCTAAATGATGACCCGTATCAACCCCTGCTTCAACAAGCCTTGATCGCGCTGGGGCAACAGATGGATGAACTGGAAGCCTGGCAGCTTGAAAATGAGGCTAAAGCGATCCTGACTAAGCTGGGAATTTCTAAATTTGATACGCTAATCGGGACCCTATCGGGTGGGCAGAGAAAACGGGTTGCTTTGGCGAGTGCGCTCATCAACCCTACGGATATTCTGCTACTGGATGAGCCGACGAACCATATTGATAATGATACCGTGGATTGGCTGGAACAGTACTTGAATAAACGTAAAGGCGCCTTGGTCATGATTACGCACGATCGGTATTTTCTTGACCGAATCGTTGGCCGAGTATTTGAGTTGGAGCGGGGGAAGCTTTATCCTTACCCCGGAAATTATAGCCGTTACTTGGAATTGAAAGTGGAGCGGGAAGAGCAAGTCGAGGCGACCGAAAGAAAACGCCAAAGTCTCTTACGCAATGAACTCGCTTGGATGCGCAGGGGGGCCAGAGCCCGGACGACTAAGCAAAAGGCGAGGATTGAGCGTTTTGAAAAGATTCAGGCCGCTAAACCGACGGAATACCTTAATCGGATTGAGATGCCGGCAGGGGCGTCCCGCTTGGGAAAGAAAATCCTGGAATGTAAACATGTGCAAAAAGGGTTTCCAGACCATGGGGTTGTGATCGAAGATTTCAGTTACATTCTACTCAGAAATGATCGGATTGGGATTATCGGACCCAATGGGAGTGGCAAATCAACCTTTTTAAATTTGATCGCTGGTGTAATGAGCCCGGATAGCGGGAATATAGAGCTGGGCACCACAGTGAACATGGGATATTTCGCGCAGGAAAATACGTATTTGAATCCGGAGAGCCGGGTCATTGAGGAGATTAAAGCGGTGGCGGAAGTGATTCCCACTGCTGATGGCGGCTTGATTACCGCATCCCAAATGCTGGAGCGCTTCTTATTTCCTGCGGCTGCACAATGGACCCGGATTGGTAAACTCTCTGGTGGGGAAAAACGAAGACTTTATCTTTTGCGGATCTTGATGGCGGCTCCAAATGTCCTCTTGTTGGATGAGCCGACCAATGATTTGGATATTCAGACCTTGACTGTTTTAGAAGGCTATCTGGATGAATTTCCGGGCGCCGTCCTTGCAGTTTCTCATGATCGGTATTTTCTCGATAGAATTACGGAGAAGATTTTCTCTTTCCAAGGGGAGGGAAAAATTCGTTCGTACGCGGGAAATTACTCAGACTATCGGGAACAGGTGTATGCGGCAAAGCAAGCGGCTGAGCAGGCCATGAGTTTAGCCTCTTTGGCAAAAACTTTTCGCACCCCGAACGCACAGGCGGGATGGGGAGTAATTCCGGAACGGAGGAAAGAGCGCCTGCCGAAAATGACCTTTAAAGAGCAGCAAGACTATGAGCAAATCGAGGCTCAAATTGCTCAGACAGAAGAGGAACTTCAGGATAACAATCAACTTATGCATGATCTGGGCAGTGATTTTGGAAAACTAACTGAGCTGGCGGAAATTCAAAAAGCGCTGGAGAAAAAACTGGATGATATGCTGAACCGTTGGACGTATTTAAATGAGCTGGCGGAAAAAATAGCACAAAACGAGGCGCGAGGCACGAGGCGTGAGACACGAAAGCACGAACATTGAGTTTGAACCTCGTGCTTCGGACCTCGTGCTTCAAACCTCGCGCCTCGCGAAAGGAGGATTAATTTATGGATGACAAGACGCTTGAAGCGATGAAAAGAGTAGTAGAAGAGAAAAAACTGAAGAGTTCCGAACAAGGCGGACCGACGAAAGCCATGC
>JQID01000055.1:17148-26481 GCA_000770645.1 Desulfosporosinus sp. Tol-M | reverse complement strand
AGGAACAGGAAACGAAATAAGAATAGTACTTCCACAGGAACGGCAGGCTTTAGCGTCTTTCTGGACTTTAATAATTGGAGGGAATTAGATATTATACAGGCTTTCCCCGATAAATTCACGCAAGATGGAGTTAAATGGTATCCTATTTGTTTCCAGGGGGGTAAAGAAAGAGAGCATACGAAGCAATAGGGTAGTTCCTTGGTGATTGAAACTATTTTGGGGAATGGCTTTTAATAAAGGTTCGGCGTAGGGGCGGAGGGCATTTAGCTCATATAAAAGACTGGAGTTAAACATAATATCAGCTTCTTCTTGATAAGGGAAAAGAATAGTATTTTCACTTCGGCGAACGCTGCTCCATTGGGATAGAGTTTGTTCGGGATCAATTCCCCTGGCTCTGTTATCCCTAACTATCCGGCGTATTAAGCGTACTTCGGTGGTAGGTATTCTATTATATGAATCGATGTTAGATTGAAAAAGAGCGCTGATATAAATCTTAAAAAGTTTATTACGATCCAAAGAAGGAAGTAAACGCGGATTAAGACCGTGAATTCCTTCGATGATCAAAATCTCATTAGGATTAAGATTCATCTCGATTCCTCGTGGACGCCGGCTGCCTGAAATAAAATCGTAAATTGGTGTTTCGACAAATCCCCCTTTGATTAAAGTGTCAAGATGGGTAGCTAAAAGTGGCAGGTCTAAAGCTTCAAAAGCATCAAAGTCGTATTGTCCATCAGAATCAAGGGGTGTTTTGTCACGTGAAAGGAAATAATTATCCATGGAGAGTGCCACAGGACGTAAGCCGTTAACCCTTAATTGGGTGGATAATCGTTGGGCAAAGGTCGTTTTTCCGGAAGATGATGGTCCGGCAATCAGGATAACGCGGACATGCTTTCGTTGTTCAAAAATACGATCGGCGATTAATGAAATCTTTTTTTCATGCAGAGCTTCGGCTAAACTTATCAATTCATTCGAACGCTTAGCGGAGATAACCGCATTGACATCTCCTACTTCTGCCAGATGAAGATTTTCTACCCAACGTTGGGCTTCGGAATAAGTAGCGGATAGCTTTTCGGGTGGAACATATAGAGGACAGGCATCGGAATTGTTTAACGTATTATAGAGAAGAATGAACCCCGGCGGATAAGCAACCAACCCACATTGGTGAACAGCACCTGAACGATCAAATACTGAAAAGAGGGATTTTAGTTCCTGACCGTTTAGTTGGCAGTGAATAAACCCATCATCTCCTTGTCGATGGTAAATGGGCATATCTTCTTTTACCCATTTGGTAAGTCGTTCTTCAATTTTTCTAACCTCACGCGGGGAAACCGAAGAGTTTTCAAATTCGCAATATATTCCATCTGGAATGGAGTGCATGATTTTCAGTTGTTCATCAGGGAACAATTCCTTGATGGTTAAGATCAATCCCAGAACTAAGCTTTGACGGTTGCTAGTGTTTCGGCGGTAAGAAGTATACGACAATATTTGTTCACCTGACTTTCCTTAAGATAAGATAAATTAAAAATTGGGAATCGGTTTCCTGTATATGCTACCATACTTATCTTGAAAAAGACAAAGGATGATAATAAGGACATGGGCGGATTTGGTGTTTTGAGTTATGGCACGGTCTAACTGCGGCTTTAAAGACATAAGAATCTACCAGTAATAATATGTATACCTTGCCTTTAACAAAAAAGAGCTGTATACTAGCTATGTTATTGTCAATGACTATGACTAGGGCTGGGGGGGATGTAGGCAACGACGATACAGTTACTATTGGCAGATCAAGAGAAAGGAGGTAGGAAATGGCCCACGGAACTTTTGGTACCGCAATAAACTGCATGGATGGCAGAACACAGTTGCCTGTAAATGAATACTTAAGAAACCGTTTTAAGCTTGAATTTATTGATACCATTACCGAACCAGGGCCGGTAAAAATCTTGGCGGAAAATTTGGCTGGGGTAGCTTCAATCGAACAAAGGGTAAAAATCTCAGTAGAGGCGCACGGTTCAAAGTTAATCTCTGTGGTGGCTCATCATGATTGCGCAGGCAATCCGGTGCCAAAGGAAATACAATTAAAGCAACTGGAGGCTGCGCTTAAAACTATTCGCGCTTGGAATTATACAGTTCAGTGTATCGGTTTATGGGTGGATGAGAAATGGCAGGTTGTGCCTGTGGAGTGATTTGGCGGGGATAAACCAGACTGGTTGGCTTTGCCTAATCTAAGACAGGTGTTATGGGAAGAAAAGGACCAGCTATCATAACTTAATTTGTTAGAACTAAAAAAATTTGAAAGGCAGGGGAAGAATTTGTCCGAGAAAGTCATGAATCGCTGGATTGTAGTAATCGGTGCCTTATTAATTCAGGTTGCCTTGGGAGCGATATATATCTGGAGTGTGTTTAAAGGGCCTTTGATGAAGCAGTTTAAATGGGATGCTGCGTCTACTAATTTAACGCTATCCATCACTCTGTTGGTTTTCGCTATTGGAACCGTGGTTTTCGGGAAACTTCAGGATAAAATTGGCCCCACGAAAGTAGCCACTCTGGGTGGGATATTATTAATCGCAGGATTTCTTTTAGCCAGTAAGACGACTACTGTTGGCTGGCTCTATCTGACTTTTGGGGTATTAGGCGGCGCTGGTATCGGTGCCGGGTATGTCTGCCCGATTGCAACCTGCGTCAAATGGTTTCCGGACAAAAAAGGTCTTATTACCGGCCTGGCTGTGGCTGGTTTCGGTGCCGGCGGACTAGTATTTGCCCCGATAGCTAAAAATTTAATCGCCCAGGTTGGTATTTTAAGTACCTTTGCTTATCTGGGAGTTATTTTGGGAGTTTGTGTAATTATCGGTGCTCAGTTCCTGAAAAATCCGCCTCCCGGTTATAAGCCTGCCGGCTGGAACCCACCGGCGACAGTGGCTGGAAAAGCATCCGCCAATGATTTTACGACTGGCGAAATGGTTAAAACACCTCAGTTCTATCTTGTCTGGGTTTCCTATCTTTTCGGTGCCGCTGCCGGCTTAATGATCATCGGCAATGCTTCGCCGATTGCTCAGGCACAAGGGCTTAGTCTAGCCGCTGCCACCTCTGCGGTCATGGCTTTGTCTGTGTTCAATTCAGTCGGGCGAATTCTCTGGGGTGTGGTTTCCGATAAAGTGGGCCGTACCAAGACTTTGATGGTGCTCTTTGTGATTTGCGGGCTCACCATGCTTTGTCTGAAGATGCTCACGGGAACTTCGATCTTAATCGGCATATGCTTGATCGGGCTCTGTTTCGGTGGCTTCCTTGCATTATATCCTTCGCTTACTGCCGACTATTTCGGTACCAAGAACTTGGGCATGAACTACGGTTCGGTTTTTATGGCCTACGGTATTGCCGGAGTCGGTGGTCCGATGCTCTATGATTTAATGAAAAGCCCGGTGGCCGGTCAGTTAAGCACCACCCCGCTGATGGTTTCCGGAATACTTTGCTTTGTCAGCTTGGTATTAATTATTTTGACCAAACCGCCGGTTAAAGCTTAATGTTTTACTGAGCATAATAGATAGTATAAGTTTTGCGATCCATAAGTACAACGAAGGTTTGCGCCAAAAGCTTGGCGCAAATCAGTTTATTAAATGATTTAGAATAACATTAAATAAATTTGAATGTATGAAGGGGCTCAGGTGAGCCTCTTTTCCATAGTGCGTCCGGGTATAAATCAGTATGTCATGATCAGAGGTATAATAAACATTTCGGCAGAAATTCTTGATATTATTTTTAAAATAAACTATAATAGCAAGAGTGAAGTTTTGTGCTGCAGAGTTTAAGAAATATATGGGGGGGATGCATTTAAGGCCGTTTTATTTAAATGGTTTATTATTTCTTTTACAATACTATTAAGCCTCGGCATGAAAAAACAAAGCATAAGAAAGCCTAAGAAAGCAATTAGCATTTACTAATTAGCAATTAAACTGGAGGGAAAAACATGGCAGACGACTTCGGTAGTGTAAAATCAATGATGGTTGAGAACAGGGTTTTTGCTCCGTCAGCGGAATTTTCCGAAAAAGCGTGGGTTAAGAGCCGGGCACAGTATGATGAAATGTATAAGAAATCGATCGAAAAACCGGATGAGTTCTGGGCGGAGATGGCGGACAAGCTTACCTGGTTTAAGAAATGGGACAAAGTTGAAGAGTTTGATTTCACCAATGATATCTTTGTTCGTTACTTCCAGGGTGGGCAGATTAACGTTTCTTACAATTGTTTGGACGTTCATCTGAATACCGTGCGCAAAAATAAAGCCGCTATTATCTGGCAGGGCGAGCCGGTTGAAGAAAGCAGAACCTTTACTTACCAGCAACTGCATTATGAAGTATGTAAATTTGCCAACGTCTTAAAGAGTCAGGGCGTAAAAAGGGGTGACCGGGTTACTATTTACCTGCCGATGATTCCGGAACTGGCTATTGCTATGTTAGCTTGCACCCGGATTGGCGCCATCCACTGCATAGTTTTCGGCGGATTTAGCGCCGAAGCGATTCGGGACAGAGTTATGGACAGCAAATCGGATCTTCTTATCACCAACAACTTCGGCTACAGGTCTGGAAAATTGCTCGGCAGTAAAGATGTTGCCGATGCGGCTATGGACATGTGTCCGAATGTCAAAAAATGCATCGTAGTCAGAAGAATTGACAAGGACTGCAACATGGTCGCCGGACGCGATGTGTATTGGAACGAATTAATGGCTACGGCGTCTCCTGTTTGCGAAGCTGAAAAAATGGAGGCGGAAGATCCGCTATTCATTCTTTACACAAGCGGCAGCACCGGAAAGCCTAAGGGCGTTCTGCACACCACCGGTGGTTATCTGACATATGCCAACTGTACGGTTAAGCATATTTTTGATGTCAAAGACGAGGATGTTTACTGGTGCACAGCGGATATCGGCTGGGTGACCGGACATACTTATATTGTTTACGGACCACTCTCCAATGGGGCTACTTCCTTGATGTTTGAAGGCGTACCTAATTTCCCGCAGCCGGATAGGTTCTGGGAAATCGTTGAGAAGTTTAAGGTAAATATATTCTACACTGCTCCTACCGCTCTGCGTGCCATGATGAAGGACGGGGATAAGTGGCCTCTGGGCAGAGATATCAGCTCGCTGCGTCTCTTGGGTTCCGTAGGGGAACCTATCAACCCTGAAGCCTGGATGTGGTATTATAACGTAATCGGCAAGGAAAGGTGCCCAATCGTCGACACATGGTGGCAGACCGAAACAGGCGGTATTTTAATTACCCCGCTACCAGGAGCAATCTCCATCAAACCCGGTTCCGCAACCGTACCATTCTTCGGCGTAAAACCCAAGATTATCCAACAGGATGGCAGCGAATCTCCAATCAATGAAGGCGGCTATTTAGTGCTTGAGAAACCATGGCCCGGCATTATGCGAGGGGTTTATGGGGATCCTGACAGATTCAAGATGACTTATTTCTCGCAGTATCCCGGATATTATTTCAGTGGCGACGGCGCTCGCAAGGACGAGGATGGCTGTTTCTGGTTGATGGGCCGCGTGGATGACGTTATTAACGTTTCCGGACACCGTATGGGTACGGCTGAAGTGGAAAGCGCTCTGGTTGCGCACGCAGCTGTCGCCGAAGCGGCTGTTGTCGGTTACCCGCATGACATTAAAGGCGAAGGCATTTACGCTTACGTAACCCTGAAGACCGGTGTTGAGGCTACCGATGCTCTGAGAAAAGAGCTTGTTGTCCATGTGCGGAAAGAAATTGGACCTATTGCTGCACCGGATAAAATTCAATGGGCTCCTGGTCTGCCCAAAACCAGAAGCGGCAAAATTATGAGACGTATTTTGAGAAAGATTGCCTCCGGCGAAATTGACCAACTTGGCGATACCACAACTCTGGCCGATCCCTCCGTGGTTGATAACCTTGTAGCCACAAGACAGTAGAACTGTTGCCTAGTATAGAGAATAATTAAATTAGCTTAATCTAATCGTCAGATCACCAAGTAATCGCATTTGCAAGATGCGTTATTTGGTGATTTTTTTTGGGAGGCTTTCTTTTTAAGAGAGGGTGGAGGATTATATGAACAGTGACTTTATAAATTATTAGTATAAATATCTTTCTTCTATGTATAATAACTGGAAATTGATTTATCAAGTTTTTTACTTGTCTGTTTTTTTTAATAAAAGGTTTCGCTTAGGTTGCAGATGTCCGATAGATGTGCTATATTAGTAACAGGAAATTTGTAGGGATTGTTGGTAAGGAGTGGGTTCTAGCCCGCTCCTTCGTTTGTCCAAACCGGGCCTGAAGTACAACTCCGGGTCATTTTCGTCAGACTATATAGAATACGTTCTTAACCGCAGTTAAAGGAGCGAGTTCACATGAATGAAGCAATGGAACATCGGATAGGGTTACTGGTAGAGCCAATCGTTAGAAAAAAAGGACTCGAACTGGTGGATGTGGAGTACATAAGGGAAGGTGCACATTGGTATTTGCGTCTGTATATTGATAAAGACGGTGGCGTGGACATGGATGATTGTTCAGGAGTAAGTCATCTGGTGAGTGAAATGCTTGATCAACAAAATCCAATTCCACAGGCCTATATGCTGGAAGTGTCGTCTCCTGGGCTGGAACGTCCCCTGAAAAAAGAAGAGGACTTTATCCGTTTTCAAGGAAGGTTGGTTACGGTGCACACGACTTCCCCGTTCCAAGGGTATAAGGAGTTTTCTGGGAATCTGATTGGATTGATAAACGATGAAATCGTTTTGGAATATGAATGTAAGCGTATGGCAATTCCACGCGCCTTGGCAAAAAAAATTCATTTGGCACTGGATTTTTAGTTTTTTCTTTATGTACAATAGATTGAGGAGGAAAATGGAAAAATGAATATGGAGTTCATCGAGGCCCTTCACGAGTTAGAAAAAGGACGGGGAATTTCTACAGAGGTTCTATTCGAGGCAATTGAGGCAGCACTGATTTCCGCATACAAAAAGAATTTCGGATCATTGCAAAATGTCCGGGTTCTTATTGATCGTTTATCTGGTGAGTTTAAAGTGTATGCCCGCAAAACCGTTGTTGAAACCGTGGAGGATGCTCGGACTCAAGTCGGATTGGAGGATGCGCGTAAACTCGATCCTAATTATCAACTTGAAGACATCGTGGAATATGAAGTAACCCCACGTGAATTTGGACGGATAGCAGCTCAAACAGCAAAGCAGGTCGTTGTTCAGCGCATTAGAGAAGCTGAGCGCGGCATGATTTATAATGAATATGTTAATCGTGAAGGAGATATTGTGACCGGGGTTGTTCAACGATATGAACAGAAGAATGTGATTGTAGATTTAGGTAAGGTAGAAGCAGTACTTCCTGCCCAGGAACAAATCCCTAGAGAAGTGTATCAATCCTTTGAGCGGATTAAAACGTATGTCGTGGAGGTTAAAAAAACCACTAAGGGGCCGCAAATTATGTTGTCCCGAACTCATCCCGGACTGATTAAGCGCTTGTTTGAGCTTGAAGTGCCAGAAATTCACGATGGCGTCGTTGAAATTAAAGGTGTTTCCCGTGAAGCGGGTGCTCGTTCCAAAATTGCCGTTTATTCACGTGATTTAAATGTCGATCCTGTTGGAGCATGTGTTGGGCCAAAGGGGGCTCGTGTTCAAACCATCGTCACAGAGTTAAAAGGAGAAAAGATTGATATTGTAAACTACTCTACGGATCCTCAAGAGTTTGTGGCGAATGCCCTTTCTCCTGCTAAAGTTGTGGGAGTTTATCCTAAACTCAATGAGAAAGTTGCCATTGTCGTGGTTCCTGACTATCAACTTTCCTTGGCGATTGGGAAAGAGGGACAAAACGCTCGTCTAGCGGCGAAACTCACGGGGTGGAAGATTGACATCAAAAGTGAATCCCAAGCTAATACGCCAAATGTCATTCCTCAAGTACTGCAAGAAGACTATGAAACTTACGACGAGTATGAGGAATACTCAGATTATGATGAATTCGTTGAAATAGACAACTACCAGGAATACGAGGAAAGCGGACAAAGTATCGAAAATGGACATACTTATGTAAACGAAGAAAATAACGAAGACGAGATTTATCAAGTTTATGATGGAAATTATACATACAATAATGATGAATCTTATGACGCTGAGTTTTCTAATAACGAAGTCACTCAGAAAGTTACTAAAAAAGCTCCACGCGAGATATTGAAGGATTTAGATACGGATGAAAGAGATGAGGAGAAAAAGCAGAAAGGGAAGGGGGTAAGCGTATGAAAACACGAAAAGTTCCGCTGCGGATGTGTTTGGGCTGTCAGCAGATGAAGCCCAAGAAAGAACTCTATAGAATTGTTAGAACTCCGGAAGGAGCCGTTGAACTCGATCCAACCGGAAAACGGAATGGACGTGGTGCATATCTTTGCCCTGACTTAATCTGTTTTCAAACTGCGGTTAAAGAACGTCGATTTCGGAAGGCTTTCGGAGTTGATGTTGATCCGGAAGTATTTGCACACCTGGAAGGGAAGATTTCTACGTGAATACACGTATCCAGTCATTAATAGGGATCGCTCGCCGAGCAGGTAAAATTGCTACAGGTAATGCTCAGGTTGAAGCTATGTTGAAAAAAAGAAAAGGATTTCTGCTTATCATGGCGGAGGATGCTCCTGGTGCTCAGAAAAGATACAAACAGTGGGCGGGTGATTCAAAACTACCAATCTTGGTGACTGGAACGAAATTGGAACTTGGACATTCAATAGGACTTTCACCGCGTTCAGCAGTGCTTATTTTAGATCAAGGGTTTGCTAAGGCTATTTTACTAGCAAGGAGCTGATGCTTGGAACGGAATGGGAGAGACGATTATGTGGGGGTGGTTAAATGAGTATTCGTGTTCATGAATTAGCAAAAGAATTGAACTTAAGTAGTAAAGAAGTGATGACAAGGCTCGGGGCTATAGGAACAGATGTGAAAAATCATTTAAGTGCGGTCGATCAGAAAGATGCAGATCTTTTACGGAAACAACTGAAAGGAAAGGAGATTAATTTGGATCATCCTGAACCCACAAATACTGAAGAAGCAAGGCCAATTACATCCGAATCCGTGCAAGAAGGACTGCCGAAACTACCCCTTCCAGAAATAGAAGGACGTCCGCAAGAACCACGCCAAGGAGTAGGAGGACAGCCGCAAGTACCACGCCCAAGAATGGAAGGACGCCCGCAAGCACTACGCTCAGGAATAGAAGGACGCCCGCAGGGGCCACGACCGGGATATCAAGGACGCCCGCAAGAACCACGACCGGGATACCAGGGACAACCGCGGGGACCACGACCGGGATACCAGGGACAGCCGCAGGG
>JQID01000055.1:0-17107 GCA_000770645.1 Desulfosporosinus sp. Tol-M | reverse complement strand
TCAGCCGCAGGGACCACGTCCAGGATATCAAGGGCAGCAGGGTACTCGCCCGGGAATGCCCGCACGAGCTGGGGTAGGTGTTCCGACGACGCCAACGATTACTGAGCAACCCAAGCGGCAGCTACCGGCTACTAAGAAAGCCCAGGACAAAGCCTATGAACGGAAACGTGAATTAGAAAAGGAAAAAGAAAATACGATCCGTTCACCACATCGACGTTTTCAGAAGCAGCCTAAAAAAGAAGTTCGGGATACGACGCCAAAACACATTGTGATTCAGGAAGCGATTTCAGTCCAGGATTTAGCTGCTAAAATGAGCCGTAAGGTGGGAGAGCTGATTAAACACCTTATGACTCTGGGCGTAATGGCTACCATTAATCAAGAGTTGGACGCGGAAACAGCAACAATCTTAGCAGGTGAGATGGGTGTTACAGTTGAGGTAAAAGCAGAGAAATCAATGGCTGTTATTGAAGAAATCGTAGATGATCCGGAAGACCTTGTTTTTCGCCCGCCGGTAGTAACCGTAATGGGACATGTTGATCATGGAAAAACGTCGCTCTTGGATGCCATTCGTACCACGCATGTGACGGCTTCGGAAGCCGGTGGAATTACTCAGCATATCGGAGCGTATCAAGTTGAAATCAACGGTCAAAAAATTACGTTTTTAGATACACCTGGACATGAGGCCTTCACAGCAATGCGTGCTCGAGGTGCCCAAGTCACGGATATTGCAGTTTTGGTGGTAGCTGCGGATGATGGAGTCATGCCTCAAACTATAGAGGCCATTAATCACGCCAAAGCGGCTGAGGTTCCCATCATTGTAGCTATTAATAAAATAGATAAAGAAAATGCAGCTCCGGAAAAAGTTAAACAAGAACTGACAGAGTACGGTCTTGTGGTTGAAGAATGGGGCGGAGAAACCATTGCCGTTCCTGTATCCGCAAAAAGTAATCTAAACATCGAAAAACTACTTGAAATGATTCTGCTTGTCGCAGAAGTTCGGGATTATAAAGCAAATCCGAAACGTCCGGCCACAGGAACCGTCATCGAAGCTGAATTGGATAAGGGTAAGGGACCGATCGCCACAGTTCTCGTTTCCAAGGGTACGCTCACTATTGGGGATGTTGTGGTAGCAGGCTGTGCATTTGGGAGAATTAAGGCCATGGTGGATGATAAAGGGCGACGTGTTAAAAAAGCAGGCCCATCCATGCCGGTTGAGGTTCAGGGCTTATCCGAAGTGCCTGAAGCGGGAGAATTGTTCTATGTTGTCGCGGACGAAAAATTGGCTCGACAAATAACTTCTGCCCGTATTGCTGTGCGTCGAGTTGAGGATTCCAAAAAAACCGCCGTTAAAGTTAGCTTGGAAGATCTTTTTGACAGGATCAAAGAGGGTGAAATCAAAGAATTAAATATTATTATTAAAGCAGACGTCCAAGGGTCGGTTGAGGCTTTACGACAGTCACTTCTTAGGCTTTCGACGGGTGAGGTACGCGTCAACCCAATCCATGGCGGAGTCGGGGCTATTAATAAAAACGATATCATGCTAGCCTCTGCCTCAAATGCTATTATAATAGGCTTTAATGTTCGGCCGGACTCCAATACGAAGGCTACGGCTGAACTGGAGGGCGTTGATCTGCGTTTGTATCGAGTTATATATGATGCTATTGAAGATGTCAAAGCGGCTATGACTGGTCTGCTTGATCCTACATTTAAAGAAGTTGATTTAGGTAAAGTTAAAGTGCGTGCAGTCTTTAAAGTCCCTAAAGCGGGAACCGTTGCCGGTTGTATGGTGACCGAAGGAAAGATTGTCCGTTCGGCTAAAGTGCGTGTTATGCGGGATGGTATCGTTATTCATGAAGGAGTAATGGAATCTCTGCGACGCTTTAAGGATGATGTTAAAGAGGTTGCCGAGGGTTATGAATGTGGAATTGGCATCGAGAAATTCAATGATCTTAAAGAAGGCGACATCATTGAAGCGTTTGTGATGGAAGAAGTCAAGCGCACATTATAGTAAGGTGCATGAAAGAAAATGACAAGCCAAAGATGACTTCTCCAGAGGTCGGATAACAGAGGCCAGAGATCAGAGATCAGGAAGGAATACAATGATCTGATACATCCGGCTTCTGACCTCTGACTTCTGAGTTTAGGTGAATATGCCGACGCAGTATGACACAAAATAGACTGGCATACTGACTTGTAAGTTTCTTGAATGTGCCCATATCGGTCCTGGAGGGATAAACATGTCAAAACATCGACCTAATCGTTTAGCTGAAACGCTCAAAGAAGAAATTTCTCAACTCATTCGGGTGGAACTAAAAGATCCTCGCCTTGGATTTGTAACTTTGACAGATGTAGAGGTTGCGGGCGATCTGGCTCACGCGAAAGTGTATGTTAGTGTTCTGGGGACTGAGGATGAAGTGAAAACATCCTTGGATGTGTTGAATCGGGCAGCAGGGTTTGTACGATGTGAAATTGGGAAGCGCATAAGACTCCGTCACGTTCCAACAATCGTTTTTGTATACGATCCCTCCATAGAACAAGGTGCACACATAGCGAAGTTGTTGAGGGATGTTGGAGTTGTTAACGATACAGGTAAGGATGAATCACATGAATAATGAAAATAATTCTGAAGAGATAATTGAAATATTAAGAAAAGCGCCAAAAGTGGCGCTTTTCTCCCATGTTTCGCCGGATGGAGATTGTATCGGGTCTATGTTGGCAATTGGACGGGCTTTAGAGAAAATAGGAAAAGAAGTATCTTTTTATAATCCGGATCCCTTGCCAGGCTATTTAGCGTTTTTACCAGGTTATTCCAGGATCAGACAGGAGCTTCCTTGCCCCCAACCGAAGATCTTATTGTTTGTGGACTGTTCGGATTTGGGGCGCGTTAATATGACCCGGTCCGAAATTTATGGAGACAGTATTGTACTTAACTTAGATCACCACATCTCAAATCTGTTCTTTGGGGACTTTAACTGGGTTGATGCTCAAGCCAGCGCAGTCGGAGAAGTTGCGCTGACGCTTATAAAACGGTTGGGTGTGGAAATTGATGGGGACATGGCCACTAATCTCTACACAGCGATTATGACGGATTCAGGCTGCTTTGAGTATAGTAATACAACGGCTCAAACACATCGTTTAACTGCAGACCTATTAGATAAAGGCGTGGATTTGTTAAGCATACACAATAACATATTTAACCAAAAGCCCCTTGCTCAGATCAAGTTACTTGCATGTGCCCTGAACGGATTAGAAATCCATGCGGATGGGCGGTTGGCAATAATGACTTTAAGCGCCGAAGATTTTCAAGAAAGTGGTGCAGAGCAGGAGTTGAGTGAGGGACTGGTTAATCACGCCCGGAGTATTGCCGGTGTTGAGGTAGCAGTACTTCTGAAAGAGGTTGGCCCAGAGATTAAAGGGGCTCTGCGTTCTAATCTTTGGCTGAATGTCAATGAAATTGCTGCCCGGTTTGGGGGCGGAGGACACCAGCGGGCTGCGGGATGTACTTTTGGAACTCCGATGGCTGAGGCCAAACAATGCATAACTACCGCGATTGAGGAGGCGTTAAGGATTGGAAGGGATCATTAACGTCCTTAAACCACCAGGAATGACATCTTCTGATGTTGTTGTCTGGATGCGAAGAGTGTTAAAGACTAAAAAAATCGGCCACACAGGGACGCTTGATCCTGGGGTGGCTGGAGTTTTACCACTTTGCGTAGGTAAGGGAACACGTTTGGCAGAATACATAACAGAGCAAGGGAAAGCTTACCTTGCCGAGGTTACGTTTGGAGTTACGACAGATACTCAGGATGCATTCGGTAAAGAGGTTTATCGGACTAAACCAGATTTGAAACAGAGTGATCTGGAACGGGTAATACCGAATTTTTTAGGTAAATTATTACAGAAGCCTCCGATGTATTCGTCAGTTCGGAAAAAAGGAAAACACCTATATGAATATGCCCGCCAAGGGTTATCGATTGAGAGAACGCCACGCGAGGTATTTATTTATAATTTAAAACTGGTAAAATGGTATCAAGGGGAGTTTCCTCGGGCAATTTTAAATATTGAGTGCTCAAAAGGAACATACATACGGACAATCAGTCATGATCTTGGACAGACATTGGGCTGTGGGGCGCATATGTCTAATTTATTGCGCATTCGTTCCGGTCCGTTTAAGATCCGGGAGAGCTGGACACTTGAAGAGATTGAAGAGGCGGTCCGCATGTCAGCTTATGCCTTTTTACTTCCGCTGACAACCGGAATCGATCTGCCACGTGTATTTTTATCAGCCGCTCGTGCCAATGCTTTTCGGCATGGCTTGCCTACCAGGCGCGAACAGATCGCGAGGTTCGAGGTTCGAGGTGCGACGTTCGAAGGTTGTGGTACGCAGTTCGAGCCTAGCTCCAGCGTTCAAACCACGGACCGCGAACCTCGTACTTTGCCCTTCACGTGCGAAAATGATAGTGCGCAGCCGGTAACTAGATCCGGCGTTCGAACCCCGAACCTCGTACCTCGAATCATACATGGGTTCGATTCGACGTTGGACGTTCATGGCGCGCAGTTCGATCCTAAAACTTGCGTTCGAACCTCGAACCCCGAATCCCGAACCTCGAAATATGTCCAGGTTATTGAGGACGGAGAATTGATTGGAATTGGGGTTTGGCGAGGGGAAAGCCTTTTCCCACACAAAGTTTTTGGATGATACTAAGTTGCTTTATTTAGGAGGTCAAATCCGTGCAAGTTCGAACAAGTCTGCTTACAAACAAACAATCCTGTGTTTTAGCGTTAGGTAATTTCGATGGAGTACACCTGGGACATCGTCGCTTGCTTGAACTTGGATCAAAACAAGCTGTGCGTTTAGGGGTGGAGCTTTCTGTTTTGATTTTTGAGCCTCATCCACTTAAGGTGTTATTCCCCGAACGAGAGATAAAGCTGTTATCGACAACCGAAGAGCGGTTACTCTATTTAGAAACTATTGGAGTCCAAACCGTCCACCTTTTACCGTTTACGAGGAAGATGGCGAACACTTCCCCAGAACAATTTGTGGAAGAGATTCTTCTTCCCCTCGGGGTGATTCATGTTGTGGTCGGTTTTAATTATTCATTTGGCGCCCAAGGAAGAGGAAATCCCGAATTGATTCAAGCATTAGGGAAGAAGCATGGATTTGGAGTTAGTGTCCTTCAGGCGCAAATGATTGATGGACAGGTGATTTCTTCGAGCAGTATTCGTAAAGCATTACTTCACGGGGACATTATATTGGCCGGCTCTTTACTGGGGCGCCCTCCTTGCCTTCGTGGGACTGTCGTACATGGGGAAGAACGCGGGCGTCAGCTGGGTTATCCGACGGCTAATATTCTCCCTGCAGAAGACTATTTAATACCAAAACGAGGAGTATACGCGGTTTGGGCTTTTCTAGATGGAAAGCGCGTGTCAGGGATGATGAACATTGGCATGAAACCAACTTTTCACGATTTGTATACGACAATGGTCGAGGTTCATTTCTTTGATTTTACCGCAGATCTGTACGGGAGTGAGATCGAGGTTCACATAGTTGAACGTTTGCGTGATGAACGCAAATTTAATGGCGTCAACGAACTTTTGATGCAGCTAAAAAAAGACAGAGTTAGTGCAGAATCTGCTCTGCGAGAAATCTTCATTTAGTTGAACAACTTTACAAAAACTTTTATACCATGTATACTATTTTAGGAACTGTGAGGTCCCGCTGACTCGGATTGAGTGACTCTCCAACGTCAATCTGGGCGGTTGGGAATTATAAAAAAATGGAGGAAATATATTATGATGACACCTGAGAGAAAGCAAGAGATTATCCAAAAGCATGCTCGAAAAGAAGGAGACACGGGGTCTCCGGAAGTGCAAATCGCGCTTCTCACTGAACGGATTATATATTTAACAGAACATTTTAAGACGCATAAGAAAGACCACCATTCTAGACGGGGTCTTTTAAAAATGGTTGGTTCGAGGCGTGCATTGTTGACATATTTAAAAAATGTCGATATTGAACGTTATCGGAATCTTATTGCTGAACTTGGTCTGCGGAAATAACTTAATTTGAGAGCAATCTGAAGCGGATCTAAATGATCCGCTTCTTTAAGTCCAACACTCTAATCAAGTTTGATAGTCTAATCAAGATTATTTTGAAGAAGAGTTTTATTAAGTTATTTGCAGGAAATAATAATAATATGTCGAAGAGGAAACAAGTTGAGGAAAGAATGATTGTAAGTTATAAGGAGGTTTCATTGTGAAACAACAAATATTTGAAAAGTCACTCACGGTCGGTGGGAGAGTCATGACTTTCCAAACTGGGAAAATTGGTAAACAAGCGGGAGGCGCGATTTTTCTCAGCTATGGGGATACAGTGGTTTCTGCGTTTGCTACATGCAGTGGCGCACCCCGGGAAGGAATTGATTTCTTTCCCTTGACCGTTGAGTTTGAAGAGCGTATGTATGCCGCAGGTAAAATTCCAGGCGGATTTATTAAACGTGAAGGAAGGGCGAGTGAGAAGGCTACTTTATCTGCTCGTTTAATTGACCGTCCAATTCGTCCGTTGTTTCCGCAAGGGTTTCGTAATGAAGTCCAGGTAGTGGCGGCGGTTATGTCTGTTGATCAGGACTGTGCGACAGATATCACAGCAATAAATGCAGCATCCGCAGCGTTAACCATATCTGACATTCCCTTCGAAGGTCCTATTGCTGCTGTTACAGTTGGACTTATTGAAGATGAATACATTATCAATCCTACCATTGAACAAACTGCTAAAAGCCGGATGCTTCTTACGGTAGCAGGGACAGTAGAGGCCGTTATGATGGTAGAAGCCGGTGCTCATGAAGTACCTGAGGATCAAATATTAGAGGCAATAATGTTTGGACATACGGAAGTTAAAAAGATTGCTGAGTTTATAGCAGACTATCGTGGGGAAGCTTTTACTTTGGGATTAGCTAAAGAGAAAGAGGAGGTAAAGCCTACCAACATTCAAGACCAAATTGCGGAAGCCGTAAAAGCCCATACTTATAGCAAATTGGATGAGGCAGTCCGTGTAGAAGAGAAGAAAGCACGGGAGAGCGCGATTGACGAAGTTAAAGCGGAAGCCTTAAGCTATTTTGCAGCCGAGTTTCCGGAAGATACCAAAGTAATTAAGGCGGTACTGGAAGACATTGTGCACCTGATTGTGCGTAAATTGATTACGGATGAGCATATTCGTCCGGATGGTCGGGAAGTGGATGAAGTTCGCCCTCTCAGTGTCGAAGTGGGAATTCTACCACGCACACATGGAACGGGGCTCTTTACACGGGGTCAAACCCAGGTACTAACTGTGACGACGCTGGGGGCCGCCAGAGATGAACAAATACTTGATGGTTTAGGTTTAGAACGGTCGAAACGTTATATACATCACTATAATTTTCCACCCTACAGTGTTGGAGAAATCAAAATGATGCGTGGACCATCTCGCAGGGATATAGGGCATGGCGCTCTGGCAGAAAGAGCTTTGCTCCCTGTTCTGCCGGATGAAAACGAGTTTCCTTATACGATTCGTTTGGTTTCTGAGGTCTTGGAGTCCAATGGTTCGAGCTCGATGGCCTCAGTTTGTGGAAGTACCCTTTCGATGATGGATGCAGGTGTTCCCATTACAGCTCCGGTGGCCGGCATTGCAATGGGACTCATCAAGGAAGAGGATAACATTGCGATCCTTACGGATATCCAAGGCTTAGAAGATCATTTTGGGGATATGGATTTCAAAGTTGCCGGAACGAGCAAAGGAATCACGGCTTTGCAGATGGATATTAAGATTAAGGGTGTGTCCCGGGAGATTTTATTGAAAGCCTTAACCCAAGCCAAAGCAGGACGGCTATTTATCCTGGATAAAATGGTGAATGTCATAGACAAACCACGCGAGGAACTTTCTCCTTATGCACCAAGAATTATCACAGCGTCAATTCATCCGGATAAGATTCGTGATGTTATTGGACCCGGCGGGAAAACAATTAAGAAGATTGTTGAGCAAACGGGAGTCACAATTGACATCGAGGATGACGGCCGCGTCTTTATATCTTCTGTTGGTGGGGAGAGTGGCGAACAGGCCCTCAAGATTATCCAAGCTCTAACTCAGGAAGTGGAAATAGGCAAAATCTATAAAGGTAAAGTCACACGGGTTATGGAGTTTGGCGCTTTTGTGGAAGTCATTCCAGGAGTTCTGGGACTTACCGGTAAAGAAGGATTAGTCCATATTTCTCAACTGGCGCATGAACGCGTCCAAAAAGTGGAAGATATCGTGCATGCGGGGGATGAAATCATGGTTAAAGCAACTGCTATTGACAAACAAGGACGGTTGAATCTTTCTCGTAAAGATGCTCTGCCAAAAGTGCGTAAAAATAATCTAACCATTCTCTGAATTTTACTCAGTCTGTGCGTCCCCCTACCCGCATAAATGTTAAGGAGGGGGGATGCAAATGTTCATTAACTTCAAAATCTCGCGACGAAAGTACTCGTTTGGCGGGATTTTATTTCTATTGCTGGTAGGGATTGTGGCGGAACATTGGATAGTTGCGTCCGATGTTCCGGTCTCAAGACCAATTGAACAGATCAAAACCGATCGATTGGTTATGGCTTTAACGATTAATGTTGATTGGGGCGAAGAATATATCCCGGCAATGTTGGATGTTTTGGATCAAGGTAAAGCTCGCGCGACCTTTTTTGTTACGGGGCGTTGGGCCAAGAACAATCCGGAGTTGCTTAAAATAATTTCGAACAGAGGTCACCAAATTGAAAACCATGGGTATTCTCATCCACATCCCGATCAGCTCTCTATTGGGGCTAACCAAGAAGAAATTAAGAAGACGGAAAGCATTATTGAAGGAATTATTGAAAAAAAGACACATTTGTATGCACCGCCCTATGGTGAAAAGGGTGCTTCCGGACTTCGAGCTGCTGATGTATTAGGCTATCAGACTATTCTTTGGACATTAGATACCGTCGATTGGCGGGCGAATAGTACGCCAGAGATGATCGCGGAACGTATTCTTAATCCGGCAATACGGTTTGGAATTAAACCAGATAAGTCCGGTGCCATAGTATTAATGCATCCTAAAGCAAATACGGTCAGAGCCTTGCCAGTTATTCTCGATCAATTGACCCAGGATGGATTTTGTTTCCAAACTCTTGATGGACTAATAGCAGCTGAGCAGATCGGAGATACTACCTCATGAAGAATTAGAATTTGAGGTGGTTAAATGATCAGGCAAAAGTGGGCGCATGCTTGGTGCAGCGTCTTTCTCTGTATAATTGGCATAAGCACGTTATCGGCAACCTCTGTTTATGGTGCTGATGGACCATCAGGAGTCAGTGCTGCCGCTGCAGTGCTGATGGATGTGACAACGGGCGATGTTCTCTTTGGTAAGCAGGCCGATACGCGCCGCCCTCCGGCAAGTACCACCAAAATTATGACCGCTATTTTGGGGTTGGAGTTAGGACGGCCGGATGAAGTTGTAACTGTTAGTCAGAAAGCGGCAGCTGTCGGCGAAGCAACCTTACATCTGGATCCGGGAGAAAAGCTTACCCTTTATGAACTTATTACCGGAGCTTTGGTTCGATCTGGGAATGATGCCTGTGTTGCAATTGCCGAACATATTTCGGGCAGTGAAGAACAGTTTGTCAAGCTGATGAATAAAAAAGCTTTAGCCTTGGGCGCTCAAAATACAAATTTCGAAAATACGAATGGCTTGCCTCGTAAGGGACATTATTCCACCGCCAAAGACCTTGCTCTTATGGCTCGTCATGGTTTGCAAATACCTCAATTTGCCTCGATTATTCGCCAAAAAGAAACGGAAATTCATTTTCTCGAGCCGGATGGGTTCATGGATTTAAAGAACACGAATAAACTACTATGGAATTATCCCTATGCTAATGGCGTTAAAACCGGGACGACAACTGCAGCAGGAAAATGCCTTGTCGCCTCGGCAACTAAGGAAGGACGTCAGTTAGTGGCTGTGGTTCTAAATGCACCTGATCGTTTTGGGGATGCGAAGAAACTGTTGGAGTGGGGTTTCGAGAAAACTGAGACCGTAAGGCTTGTAAATGCCGGACAGGTAATCGCTGAATTCCCGAGTGCCAAAAAATCTATCCAGGTATTTATTGATAATCCAATAGATGTTAGTATTCCAAAAGTCGATAGCAAGAACCTCCAAACCCGTGTCGTGTGGGAGAAAACTGCTTATATGCCGGTTCGTGCCGGGGAACGTTTAGGACGTTTAGAAGTCTGGCTAGGGGAACAAAAGTTAAGCAGCGTTCCTTTGCTTTACGAAAACGAAAAGAAGTAGGTCGTCTTAATATGTTATTAAAGTGATGGATGGAGAGGTGGGGGGATTCATTGTTTCGAAAAACGGTATTGCCCAACGGGGTTAGGATTATTACAGAAGAGATTGACCTTGTTCACTCGGCAGCCATCGGATTATGGGTAGGAGCAGGTTCGCGGGATGAACGTGAAGGCTATGAGGGAATTTCCCACTTTATCGAGCATATGTTTTTTAAAGGAACGGAGCACCGAACAGCACGAGTTTTAGCGGAATCCTTAGAAGCCGTAGGCGGTCAGCTCAATGCTTTTACGACGAAAGAATATACTTGTTACTATGCTAAAATACTGGATGAGGACCTTGATCTTGCAATTGACGTATTAAGTGATATGTTCTTTCATTCTCTTTTTGATGAAAAGGAAATCGAAAAAGAAAAGAATGTGGTTATTGAAGAAATAAAGATGTACGAGGATTCTCCGGATGAGTTGATCCACGATATCTTTTCAGAACGTGTGTGGAACGAGCATCCTTTAGGAAAGCCGATCTTGGGAACTGAAGAGAGCATAAAGGCTTTAAGTCGAGCTAAAATCATGCTGTTCCTCTCAGAACATTATGCTCCGGATAATATAGTAATTGCCGTGGCGGGTAAAATAAAGCACGCGGATGTTGTCGCAAAACTATCTGATCAATTTGGCACGTTTCGGAGGGGCGGACGTCGTATACTCGAAGGAAAGCCCACCGGCCACACGGTTGAACATTATCAAAAGAGAGATACAGAACAGATGCATATCCTCTTGGGGGTACCAGGTCTTGACCAAGATGATGATGATATTTATGCGATGCACATTTTTAACAATATTATCGGCGGAGGTTTAAGCTCCAGGTTATTTCAGGAAATACGGGAACGGCGTGGATTGGCCTATTCAGTTTATTCATATCACTCCACTTATGTAGATACCGGTTTATTTGTGATTTATGCGGGAACAAGTCCGAAAAATACAAAAGAAGTCTGCGAGTGCATTCTCCAAGAGTTAAAGGAAATTAAGCAACAGGGAATTACCGAGGTTGAATTAGCAAGAACTAAAGCACAAATTAAAGGAGGCCTATATCTTGGACTGGAAGCGGTAAGCAGTCGGATGAGTCGTTTGGGGAAGACAGAACTTACATATAATCGCGTGCTTTCACCGGAGGAAGTGGTGGAAAAACTCAAGAAGGTGACTTTGGAGGATGTTTCACGCTTGATTGGACGCCTTTGGCAAAGGGAGAAAATTAGTATAATGACACTAGGTCCGGCTGGGCATGAACTTGTCTTATCCGATTTACTGGAGCAAACCGGCTGGGAGTAAAGTCTGGGGTCCGAAGTCCGGGGTCCAAAGTAAGAAGTACGTAGTATTTGTGCCCTTAGAAAGGGGAACGGCCAACTAAATAATGTAGAACACACGCTAAGACAGTATTTAACATAAGAAGCCGGTTTTCCTTACTCTAAGGTAAACTGGCTCTTATATTATTCAAAAGTAAATTTTCGAGCTCAGATTTATTTTGATAGCTTTACATTGAGCTTCTGCACTGTTTCCAAGGGCAGACCGGTTATTTCAGCAATATCTTCTAACGAGAATCCTTTTTTCAGTGCGTTTCGGGCTGCCTCCAGCTTGTCTTTCAGCTCGCCTTTTAGTTCAGCCTCATAGAGGTCAGAACTTTTATCCATAATAGCCTTTAGTCTTTGTTCGTAGATTTCTTTAGCTTTGGGGTCAGCTGCCATTTCTTCCAGTGCCTGTCTGGCTTGGGCTATAGCCGGGTCTTCTTCTGACAATCTCTCCATCAATTTCATGTCATCCCATCCTTTCAGAAACATTGTCCACCGATCCAGTGGATTCCTAAGATTCGCCATTTCTTTTGTAAGTTTAGGTAACTTAATGAAGTGGATCTCTATGGCATCTGTCAGTTCTATACTTTCTTCCAGTTCTAATAGCCTAAATTTAGTATGGTAGCGTTGGCTGTTTTTTTTGATGCGCATAAAGTCAAGGATGTTGATGGCTATGGCTCTTTTCAGATCCTTATACTTCCTTTGATAATCTTTTGATCACCAAACATGCGGCATATATAAAAGGTGCTGCGCCTCTCCATATCGGCTCGATATCCGATTTGCATTTCCACATCGACTAATTCACCGCTATCCAGCTAAACTTTTATGCAAGTATTCCGTAGCTGTCATCAATATATACCTGCTCCAGGTAGGGATTCAGGATGTCCACGTCACCTTACTATACATTCCTCCAATATCGACAAAATAAACATATAAATAACCAAAATAACCTACTCATATTTATCCTTTTCCAACATTAATTTACTTTACCTTATGTTAAAATAAGATAATTACATTCCTAAGGAATTTTTACTCAAAAATGGGAGTCAAGTTTTCTTATATAGCGAAAGGGGTAACTATTTTGGTTAATAAAAAGGTATTAAGGAAAATAATTTCCGGTATAGTAATTTCAAGCTTATTTTTCTCGTCCATATTATGCTATTCACCTTTTCTTCCGACAGCGGAAGCAGCAAGCACATCAACTGCAGAACATAACAGATCCGGTTATTTATCCTTTCTCCAAAGTGTTATGAAGCAAAATTCAGTTCAGGAAGAACAACCGCAACAACAGGAGCAGCCACAGCAACAGATTACCGACACCAGTGATAATTCTAATCAAGAAGAGATATTACCCCCAATGAATTTTGATAATAATAATCAGATAAATCTCTCCCAAGAGGAAATCGATAAAATAGTCGATAAACACCTCAAATCCCAGGAAAATGCTGTTCAAGACTCCAAATCGATTAGCGAAGAAGAAATGCCGGGAATTCCGAAACTAGATAATCAACAAATCGATCGTTTTATAATCAAATACAGAAATGAAAACCAAAAAGAAGATACCGTTCAAATAGTCAAAGGGAATATCAAACAAAGAATAAGCACCAAAAATAAGAAATTTGATGTCTATTTAACCAATCGAAAAATGAAAAAAGATGAGTTCCAAGCGCTCCTTCAACAAGAACATGCTGATACAAATGTTGAATATATCCAACCGGACTACCAAGTAACAGTAGCTTCTTCTGAACCTTTACATGGGGAAAATCTACTGCCGGTTACGGAAACGAACCAAACGACACAACAGGATAACACCCGAGAAACAGTACCGGCTCCAACTCCAACAACAGCTGATACTTCAGTGTCAACTGAAACCTCAATCCCGGTAAATTCGGCCGAAACACCTTCTCCAAGCACCCTAAACTCTAAATTGCCGAAAATAACCTTTGACGGATTAAAAATTAAATTGACTTATGAAGAAGCCCTAAACAGCTGTTCAATACCAGCCGGTAAAGATTTTGTCGTCAAGACAAAAAATGGACAAGCGGTTGCTCTTGCCGGTATTGAAATCAAGGATAATACGCTCGTAATTACCCTTGGTACTCCTTTAGCATCTGGCGAGTCGATTACGGTTAGCTATATCCCTGGAAAAAAACCTCTGCAAGATAAAGCAGGTAAACCGGCGGATGCTTTAACAGATAAACCGGTAGAATCCGGTTCTGCCCCTGAGGTGTCCGGTGCGGTACCTGATACGGATAATACCGCCCCAATCCTTGAAACCGCCAAAATGAAAAAAGATAACACCATTAAGTTATTATACAATGAAGCCCTGCTGGGAACCTCAATCCCGGCCACCACAGATTTTACCCTAATTAGCATAGATGCCGAAGGCAATAATTTGCTCAATGCCTTTAAGAAAATAGCAGTCCAAGATCAAGCAGTCAGTTTAACTCTGGAAAACAGCCTTGATCCCGGTTATACCCTGCAAATAAGTTACACACCGGGGCACAACCCGATTCAAGATCTCGCCGGAAATTTCGCCGTCGGTTTCAGCAACAAAATCGTAACTGTTCAGAGCGAACAATTACCTGCCGTCGTTCCGGTTTTACAGACTGCCACAATCAATGCGGCCAAATTAGAATTAAGCTTTGACAGGCAACTTAAAGTGGATTCTCTTCCGACGAACGAAGATTTTAGTCTCAACCTGAATGATAAAACTATTTCCAAGACCATTGAATCTATTAATATTGAAGAAAATAAAGTAACTATTACCTTAAAAGAAGCGATTACCGCTCGGGACACGGTTACAATTAGCTACACACCCGGTAAGGAACCGCTCATGGATACGGTGGGCAACGAAGCAGCGGAATTTAAAGATATGCTTGTTAAGAATAACACAGCTTCCGTGATAGACGACCCCCGCTTTGCCGAACAATGGGGCTTGAGTGCTAATCAAATTGATCCAATCACGAATCAAGCGGCTTCCGTGGGGATTAATGCCACGCAAGCCTGGTCGGAATCAGAAGGAGACGGTGTGGTTGTTGCTGTCTTAGATAGCGGCATTGATATTACCCATGAAGACCTGAAGGTAAATATCTGGGCCAATCCAAGCGAGATACCGGATAACGTCATAGATGATGACGGCAATGGCTATGTGGATGATGTTTTCGGTTGGAACTTTGCCGATAAGACCAATGCCGTGCATAATCCGGCTAATGTCTCCGATGAATGGCATGGCACCCACGTGGCCGGGATCATTGCGTCGGCAAAAGGCAACCAAAAGGGTATCGTAGGTGTAGCCCCCAAGGCTAGAATCATGCCCTTGCCGGTATTCAAAAACGGCACGGCTTACACCAGCGATATCATCAATGCCATAGACTATGCCAGAGAAAACGGAGCGCAAATAGCAAACTGCAGTTGGGGGTCCACCAGCGAAAATACTGCTTTAAAAGAAGCTATAGAATCGTCGGGTTTACTTTTTATTTGTGCTGCAGGCAACAGTAATAAAGATATCGATACCAACCCGGTGTACCCAGCGTCTTTAACCGGAGATAACATTATCTCAGTAGCTTCCGTTAAAGAAACCGGTAATCTCTCCCGTTTTTCCAACTATGGACAAAGCTCTGTGGATATAGCAGCTCCCGGTGAAGAAATCCTTAGCACCATGCCGAGCAATGCCTATGGCATCAGCGGCGGAACTTCTCAGGCGGCGGCCTTTGTAACCGGTGAAGCAGCCCTGATCTTGAGCAAATATCCCCAGGCAAGCTTGAGCGAGATCAGGACAAGGATCATTAATTCTTTTGATAAGTTATCTTCTTTAGCCGGTAAAGCAGCCGGGGGTGGAATAATCAACTGCGTTGGGGCTTTAGCGGAACCGGTCGCTACAAGTGATACGATCATCCAGGTGCCGGAGGATATATCTCAAGATACAGAAAGCGACAGTTCGGATGACGAGGGCTATAACCTATATTCGGTAGATGAATGGAATGCAAAAGGCAATATGTTAACCAGCAGAGCAAATTTTGGGGCCGTTACTTTTAATAATCAAATCTATTGTACAGGTGGTTATCAAGGGACATTTATGGAAAGTTTAAATAGTGTCGAAATATACGATCCGATATCTGGTACAAGTACTTCTACAACTAGTTTAAATGTTACCAGAGCTTATCATAGTATAGAAACCATTAATGGTAAAATATATGTATTTGGGGGCTGGAACAGTTATATTCTCGATTCCGTGGAGGAATATGATCCGGTAAACGGCAACTGGGTTTACAAAGCTAACATGCCAACTGCAAGATATTCATTCGGTACAGCTATTGTAAATGGTAAAATCTATGCCATCGGTGGTTATAATAACTACATAGGGTATCTTAATAAAGTTGAGGAGTATAATCCAATAACAAATACCTGGACCACAAAAGCAAGCATGCCAACAGCAAGAACTGGTCTTGAGGTTATTGCAATAAACGGTAAGATTTATGCTATTGGTGGTAGTAATAATAACGGCTATGTTAATATAGTTGAGGAATATAATCCGGTTACCAATACCTGGGCTACTAAAGCAAGCACACCCATAGCAAGAATGTATTTTGGCACTGCTGCAATAAACGGAAAGATATTTGCTATGGGAGGATATAACGGGAGCTATCTAAGGGATACTTTTGAATATAATCCAGACTATGACGTATGGGGAAAAAGAGCATATCTTGCTACTGCAAGATATGGAGTAGAAGTAGCGGCAGTTGATGGAAAGATTTATGCATTGGGAGGAAATAGCGGCAGTTATTTAACTATAGTGGAAGAATACGGATTGCCAATAAATAAGTGGAACACAGTTAAAAGTATGCCAACAACGAGGTCAGAGCTTGGCGCGGCCGCCGTTAACGGAAAAGTATATGCTCTCGGTGGCTATAACGGTAGTACTTGCCTTAATACAGTCGAAGAATATGATAAAACATCAAATAGCTGGACTACTAAGGCGAATATGCCTACTGCAAGAAAAGGACCGGGGGTAACAGCCTTAAACAGTAAGATTTATGCAGTGGGCGGTTATAATGGGAGCTATCTAGCTACGGTCCAAGTGTATAACCCCGCAACCAACTCTTGGGAAAGCAAAACAAACATGCCTACTGCCAGAGCTTATTTTGGTTTAACGTCAACCAATGGCAAACTTTATGTCATCGGCGGCTATAACGGCTCATCTTATCTTGATACGGTCGAAGAATATGACCCGGTTGGCAACACTTGGATTACCAGGGCAACTATGCCTACGGCTAGGGACTATTTGGGATTAACTGCAGTAGGTGGCAATATCTATGCTCTGGGTGGCTATAACGGAACCTCTCACTTAAATACAGTTGAAGCTTTTGATCCGGTAGGGAATACTTGGACAAGCAAAACAGTTATGCCTACAGCCAGAAGGGTGTCGTTTCCAGAGCTATTT
>JQID01000154.1 GCA_000770645.1 Desulfosporosinus sp. Tol-M | reverse complement strand
TTGTAAGAACCGCCCATTTCCAGGGTAGTGGCTAATAAAATCCGCAACGTTTTCTTCGTTGGTTAAGTTACATCTCCCTTTCCCTGAAATTGCTATTTTTCGGCCCAAATGTTCCTTTTTTTCAAGCAATAGAACTTTCGCGCCGCCTTGCGCTGCTTGTCCGGCGGCCATCATCCCGGCCGCTCCGCCACCAACCACAATAACCTGATACTCGTTCATTCGTTTACTCACGCTTCCTTTGCTTTTCCTGCACTACTCTATCCACAACTCCTTAATTAAATAAAAGAGGCTGGAAACACCCTACAATTTGTGTTTTCGCCTCATCTATTTATCGTCCAAAAGTAAGTACTTCGCCAGTAGGGTTTCAACACCGACTAAGTGCTCCAGCATGAGCTGCTGAGCCTTTAACACGTCATGATTTTTGATTGCCTCATAAAGGGAAAAATGCTCTTGATATAATCTCTCTGGTGTATTCCTGTCCCCGTAAAGCTTGCTGCGATTAGCTTTTAAAGTCTTTCGCATAGTATCTGAGATAGTGTTCATCAAGCGCATCAGGATCTTGTTATGCGTGGCCATAGCTATGGCAAAATGAAAACGCTGATCCGCTTCTTCCCCAATACAATCTGCTTTGAGATCCATGCGCATGACTTCCAAGGCTTCGTACATTTCCCGGATCTCATCTGCTTGTGCTCTCTCCGCCGCTAGCCCCGCTGCCTGTACCTCCAGAATCTTACGAACTTCATAAAGTTCCAGATCCGTATCTTTTTCAATAAATAGCATCCAAGCAAGAGGAGCAACTACAGAATCAATGTTTACCTGTCTGATGTACGTTCCTTCTCCCGCGCGTACTTCGATAAGGCCCATCATTTCAAGAGCACTTATGGCTTCACGAATAGCTGCCCGACATACTTGAAACTGTTCCACTAATTCACGCTCTGATGGTAAACGATCGCCAGGTTTTAGCTGCCCTTCCGCAACCAAAAGCCCTATTTGATCAACAATCTGTTCATATATTTTCTTAGTTTTAATGGGTTTGATAATCACTAGATATCTCTCCTTTATTCGACTGCCACTAATCAAGTTCACTAGCGAATAATACTAGTGAAATATTATACTTGTTATGGCCGCATGAACTATCCAATTAGTTTAGTAAGTCTGGGATTTCCAACGATGGGTTAGATTGTGAAATAATTTGGATAGCTAATTGCTTACTTCTTTAGTGTACCATGACCCTTATAATAATGAAACATGGAAACACTTATTTGGAAGAGCATTTCCATATAAAAGCCTAAAATAACCAATTGTAGGTAGGCAATTTTGCTAACTTCATTTATCTTTATGGTTATTATTAACAGTATTTTGTTGACATTTAGTTTTTAATAGCTTAAGTTATATGTAAACCAATTTATATATTTAAGTTTACAATGAGGTGGTGAACCCGTGGTAAGAGATAACAACGGCCTTTTTATTACCGGCACTGATACCGGCGTGGGAAAAACTGTAATAACAGCCGGGCTATTAGGAGCTCTACGGAGGCGGGGAATAAACGCTATAGCGATTAAACCTATCCAGAGCGGAGGAATCCTTCGGAAAAACCAATTAGTTTCGGAAGATGCTAATTTTTATGGAGCGGTAACGGACTTATCTTATACCCCCCATGAATTAAATCCTATTTGCCTGCAAGCGCCTTTAGCTCCGGCTGTAGCCGCAGAAGTCGAAGGTGTAACTATTAACCTTGGGACTATGCTGGATCATTTTCGAAGGATATCGGCGGACCATCAACTTACCGTAGTTGAGGGGGCCGGGGGGTTGATAGTTCCGCTAGTGGGTAACGAGGAGACAGTAGCGGATCTGGCAGTAAGCATGGGCTTACCTTTATTAGTCGTTGCTCGGCCTAATTTGGGTACTATAAATCATACGTGTTTGACGGTGGCTTATGCCAAGGCCAGGGGATTAAAGATCGCTGGCATTATTATTAATATGTACGACCATCAAAACCCTGGGCTGGCTGAGCGGACAAATCCAGGTTTAATTGAAACTATGACCGGGGTACCTATACTGGGATTAGTTCCCAGGGTGGAGGGGCTTACGGTTGAAGGGGAAAACCCTCAACCAGGTGACTTAATTTCGATCATCGAAAATTATGTTAATATAGATCAATTACTGAAGAGCATAAAGAACATATAGGAAACTCATAGAGTTTCAGACTTCCAAATAACTTAGGTTGAACTCATCGAAGAGCATAGTGGATACTCGAACCATGAGCCACCAAAAGGAGTTGAGTTAATTGAGCCTAGATTACGCCCAATTAGCAGAGTGGGACAAGGAGTATGTCTGGCATCCTTTTACCCAAATGCAAATGTGGAATGCCGCTGATCCGTTAATCATTGAACGCGGGGAAGGCAGTTACCTAATAGATGTTCAAGGCAATCGTTATTTAGACGGAATATCTTCCCTATGGGTCACGGTCCACGGCCATACTCATCCCATCTTAACCCAGGCAATCAAAGAACAGGTTGATAAAATCGCCCATACTACCTTACTGGGGTTAGCCAATGTTCCTTCCATCCAATTGGCAAAAAAGCTCGTGGAGATCACACCTCCCGGTTTAACCAAGGTCTTTTATTCCGACGCGGGCGCCACTGCGGTAGAGATCGCGCTTAAGATTGCATATCAGTGTTGGCAGCAGCATCCAGATCCCCAAAAGCGGCAGAAGAAAAAATTCATCTCTCTGGAAGAGGCCTATCACGGAGATACAGTGGGAACGATCAGTGTCGGCGGTAAGGGTTCGGCTTATGCTACGTATCGGGATTTGTTATTCGAAGGGTACAGGGTACCTGCGCCTTATTGCTATCGCTGCCCGTTGGGGCGGGAGCGGGAGCAGTGTAATCTCGCCTGTCTGCAGGTTGTTGAGGATATTATGGCGAAGCATCATCAGGAAATTGCCGGTCTGATTATAGAGCCTCTGGTGCAAGGGGCGGCCGGGATGATTACAGCGCCCGATGGGTACTTAGGAAAGATCCGTGGGCTTTGCACGAAATATAATATTTTAATGATTGCGGACGAAGTCGCTGTTGGCTTTGGTCGTACCGGCACCTTGTTTGCCTGTGAGCAAGAAGGGGTTAGTCCCGACATCATGTGTGTAGCCAAGGGCTTAACAGGAGGTTATTTACCCCTGGCCGCCACCTTAACCACAGAAGCAATTTTCAATGCTTTTCTGGGGGAACTGCGGGAGGGTAAAACCTTTTTCCATGGTCATACTTTTACGGGAAATCCCGTAGGCTGTGCAGTGGCTCTGGCAAATATTGAGGTCATCGAACAAACCCGGTTGATCCGGCATATCCAAGCTTCAGCCCGGTTGCTGAGCAGTGAATTGAAGAGGTTTAAAGCATTGCGCCATGTGGGCGATATCCGGCAAAGAGGCTTAATGGTGGGCTTGGAACTGGTTCGGGTCAAGCAGACCAAAGAGCCATATACCTTGGAAGAGAATATCGGTCATCAAGTAATTCTGGCAGCCCGCAGACAAGGATTGATTATTCGGCCCTTGGGTAATGTCCTTGTGCTGATGCCCATCTTAGCGATGAGTGGGGAACAATTACAACAAGTGCTGGCCATAACCTACCAGGCAATTAAAAACGTAACTGAAAAGGAGTCACTATGAAGATGCGTAAGGTTGATGTAATTAACCGGCTGGAAGAAAAGGTTTTAGCGGGTCAGGAGGTTACCCGGGAAGAAGCTCGCGAGTTAGGGGAATTGGACGGGCCTGACCTTTATCAACTGTTTGCAGCCGCGAGCAGGATTCGCGATCTGCGGGCCGGCACAAAGGTGGATCTGTGTTCGATTGTTAATGCCAAGTCCGGGGCATGTTCGGAAAACTGTAAATTTTGTGCCCAGTCGGCGCATCATCAGACGGAAATTGATATTTATGATTTGTTGGACGAAGAGTCAATTCTGGAACGAGCACTTCAGATGGAAGCGGAAGGAGCTAAGCGCTACTCCCTGGTGACCAGCGGCCGGGGGATCAGAGAAGGAGATTTCGTGAAGGTCTTAGGTATTTACCGGCGCTTAGCCCGGGAAACTAACCTGAAACTTTGTGCTTCCCTGGGGATCATCACCGAAGACATGGCCCGCAGGTTGAAGGAAACCGGTGTAACTACATACCATCATAACCTGGAAACAGCAGCCAGCTACTTTCCCCAAATATGCACAACTCACAGTTACCAGGACCGCATCAACACCATAAAAGCGTGCCGGGCTGCCGGTTTGGCTATATGCAGCGGCGGGATTATTTCCATGGGTGAAAGCATGGCCCAACGCTTGGAGATGGCTTTTGCTTTAAGGGAATTAAACGTGCAGTCCGTACCTCTGAATATACTCAGTCCCATCGCGGGAACTCCCCTGGAAAAACAAAATGTCTTGCCTCCCCTGGAAATATTACAGACAATAGCAATCTATCGGTTTATTTTACCGGAAGCAAGCTTGCGCTTTGCGGCCGGTCGCGAAAACGCCCTGCGCAATTTGCAGGCTATGGGTTATTTAGCGGGAATCAACGCTACCTTGGTAGGTAGTTATTTAACCACCTCCGGGCGCACCGTGGCTGAGGATATTCAAATGATCCTGGATATGGGGCTGGAAGTAGAGGCATAGCGGAGTATCCTTATCGAAAGAAAAGGGGGTTAACGTGGAAGACTTTTATGCCGACTTGGCACAAAAACTGGAAAAATTACATGCAGAGCATCTTTTCCGTGAGTTTAAAAGTGTCGCCGGACCCTTAAGCGAATGGGTGGAAATAAAGGGGAAGAGACTGTTAAACTTAAGCAGCAACAATTACTTGGGCATTGCCGGTCATCCCCTCTTAAGAACGGCCGCCAGCCAGGCGGTTCAACAGTTGGGCTGTGGGTCGACTTCGGCAAGGTTGATCGCGGGAAACTACGAATTATATGATCAAGCGGAAAAAGACTTAGCCCGGTTTAAAGATACGGAAGCGGCGTTAATCTTCAACTCCGGCTATACAGCGAATCTCGGAATAATTTCAACCCTGGCCGACCGGGGAGACATCATCCTTAGCGATAATACCAATCATGCCAGTATTATTGACGGTATCCGTCTGAGCGGCGCGGATTTATTGCGCTTTAAACACACGGATATGGGAGATTTAGAGCGCTGTTTACAAAAGGCGGCGGGTTACCGTCATAAATTGATCATCACTGATAGTGTCTTTAGCATGGACGGCGATCTTGCCCCTCTCCCCGCAATAGTTGAATTGAAGGACAAGTACAAGGCGGCTTTGATGATTGATGAAGCCCATGGAGGTGGGATTTTCGGGGAAAACGGCCGGGGACTGGCCGAATACTATGGGGTATCGCATCGGGTGGAAATCACTATGGGTACCTTGGGCAAAGCCTTTGGTTGTTTCGGGGCTTATGTGGCCGGGCGGAAAATACTCATTGATTATCTGCGTAATAAAACCCGCAGCTTCATTTACACCACCGGTCTCCCCCCGTCTGTCCTGGCTAGTGTGCAAGCAGCTCTTCAGGTTGTTCAACAGGAGAAATGGCGGCGGGAAGGGGTTCTAGCCAAGGCCGCCTGGGTACGAAATGAACTGGCCGAGGCTGGATTTAAGCTCTTAGACAGTCAAAGCCAGATTATCCCTATCCTTATAGGAGATAATACAGCTACCGTGGAGTTCAGCAGACGTCTGTTTGACGAAAATATTTTAGCAGTAGCCATCCGACCGCCTACGGTACCACTGAATGCCGCCCGGTTAAGGTTAACCGTTATGGCCACCCACAGCAACGAAGAACTGGCTGGGGCTGTGCAACATCTAAAACAGATTGGGCGAGAATTAGGGATTATCTAAAAGGAGTGTGGCCGGCAAATCCTAACCCAAATATTTTTGTTCGAGCAGTTTTATTTCTTGTTGAAATGATTGACTTAAACGAAAAAGTAAGCGTTCCATGTCCAAGCGGTGAAGCGAAATATTTTCGGGACTGAGAAAATCAATTTTGCGAAATTCAGGTTTAATCAGCAGAGGAAGTAAATCGTCAAGGTTCTCGATCCGCAGAGTTAAGACTATGGGTGCGTAGGCAACCTCTTGTCTACGCCTCCCCTCCCCTTCAGTCACAGTATAGACATCAAGACTTAAATCGACCTCTTCAATAAAAATCCCTTGAAGCGGCACGTTGCGTAATAAGGCAACCTGTTGTTCTCGCATGGTTTCCGCCATTTGTTCTTTACTCTTTCCACCAAAGAAAAAGCGTCCATTCCGCGATTCACCGCGATAATCTACACGAATCCGTACACGAACGTGCTCTGTCAGGAGCTCATCCCCTATCCGAATCTTCATCATCGTTCTCTCCATTTCTATATTAAAAACTATATCGCTATTTATTTCGTCATAAAATATTCTCCATGGGTTTGATTTTCTCCTGCATGTCTTGCTTTAACTTCTTAGTCCAACTTTGGAACGCAATTCCTTGACTTCTCCTATCGTCAGTGCCCGGTAAGCGCCTATACGGAGGGAATTTTCCAGAGTTAACGAGCCAAATCTAATACGTTGAAGTTTAACCACCGGATATCCGATTGCTGCAAACATCCGACGAATTTGACGATTTTGACCTTCGTGGATTGTAACCTCCAAGACTTCTAAATGATTATCTTTAGACTTAACAGATGTTTCCTGGGAAACACCGCTCACGCGCTTAACATGAGCCGGAGCAGTGAATACATCTTCTAAAGGTACCCCCTGCCGTAAAGTTTCAAGGGCCTGCATACTCACCGGTCCTTGTACCCAGACCCGGTAGGTCTTCTCTACCCCATACGAGGGATGCATTAAGCGGTGAGCTAATTCTCCATCGTTAGTAAGCATTAATAAGCCCGATGTATCATAATCCAGCCTTCCGACCGGATAAACCCGTACCGGAACATTTTTCAGTAAGTCAACCACGGTGGGACGCCCTTGGGGATCACTTGCACTGGTAATCACACCGACCGGTTTATTGAGAAGATAATAGTAAAGTCCACGTGATCGGGTTACCGAATGCCCATCCACCTGAATTTGGTCTTGCAGACACACTTTAGTCCCCAAAGCAGAAACCTTATTCCCGTTTACTGTCACCCGACCTTCTACAATCAACCGCTCAGCATGTCGACGAGAAGCCACTCCAGCCCGGGCGAGCACTTTTTGCAAACGTTCTCCGTCCCCTTTTTCGTGAGCCCTGTTCAAATGCTCCACGCTCCCTCTATCTACTCAGAAGTCAGAGGTCAGAAGCCGGATGTGTCAGATCGTTATATTTCCTTTCTGATCTCTGGCCTCTGTTATCTGACCTCTGGAGAAATACCTCCTTGTCTGACGCAAAATATCCTTGGCATCTTTGCCTTGTTTTTTTCTTTCATATGTCTAACGCCACTATTCTCTCAGATCAAATACACCCGGTCCTATTTCCGGATAACTATTCCGAACTTTTTCCCAAAATAGTTCTTTATGCTCATCCTGAGGAAGATGCACTAAGAAATCACCTGGGTACCGGCGCAGAATTACCGACGGAATCTCTTCATCCTCTATTGTCGTTAAGCGAAAACCCACGCGATTCGCATAATATAACGTCATTGGTTGTGGACCGCTCAAGATAAGAATACTTGAGGCGGAAGTATAATCCTTAATCCACCCCGCTTGGCTGAGAATCTCCTCATTCCAATGATACTTTGGCGTTAAATAGGCATATGATTTCAGATTGATCAATACCAGGAAAAAGATAACAATCACTGTTCCCGGTAGGGAATCAATCCAGTCAAGGGCATAAGCACTCAGCAATGCAACCAGGGGTAGGATAGGAACTAAGTAATAATCCAAGGGAATACGTACACAAACCACCCCTATATAAAGAACGCCAATTCCTGCCCAAGTTAAAAGAGCTATTCGCGCAGGAGAACGCAAAAATACCAGGCGGCAGACGCCAACTCCCGCAAGAAGGAGAACACTGCCGGTAAATCCTCGTTGAATGTTGTTACTCAAAAAAATCCAATCCAGGTTACTCGTATCTACAGCGTTTCCGGTCATTATTCCGGATACAAACTGACTTGAAGGGGCGACGTTAAAATGTACCCATAAATAATATACCATCGGGGGAATAAGCACAATCAAACTAAAACGTACAAGCTGACTTACCCGTTTATGCTTCAAAGGATAAAAACCAAGCAGGAGGGCAACCGGAAACAACATAAGCTGAGGGAGCTTGGCTAATATTGCCCCGGCCATTAACAACCCACTTTTCCAAAGTCCCCTGTCCCCCTGCGAATTTCTCCAGTGCCAGATCATTGCCAAAGCCCAGATACTCCAAGCTTGAGCCATCGGTTCAGGCATCACAACCCGGCCATAATAAATCGACAAGGGCATTAAGGCATAAATAGCTGCCGCTATAAGCCCGACTCGAGCAGTAAACATTTTCCGCCCTAAATCATAGATTCCACCCACCGTAATTAAAGACAAGACAACCGACCATAGACGTCCCCAAATATCCGCCCAACCAAACAAAGTCCATGTCCAAGCGAGAAGGTAAGGTAAAAAGGGAAACTCCAATTCCACTCTCTGAGGGGTGACCCCATCATAATTAAGCTGCGGCAGGAAGACATTCGGAATATCCGTTAAACGCCCAAGCATATGGGTAGACATACTCGCCGTATCTGCCTGGCGCCAGGCTTGATCATCCAACAAGGGGTTTGTTATCCCCCATAGACGGGCTCCCAAGGCAATTAACAGAATCAGAAACAAGAGGCAACGTCTTATTCCTCCGCCCATTCTACTGTACTCCACTTATTGCGTTTTATCTGATATATTAGCTGGACATATCCCCAAATCGTTGCTCCAATTCTCATTTTACTGGCGCCTTTTTTGAGTTCATAATGAAGTTTTAAGGGGACTTCGGTCACGCGCTCTGCAAAGGGAGCAACTTTCAACAATAATTCAACCATCCCTGAAAAGTTCCGGCTCTTAATTATATCCGGGCCATAAAGTCGAGCACCCTCGGCCAATATCGAAAGACGATAAGCGCGAAAGCCGCAGGAATAATCCCTTACTCCTTGTATAGGTGCAAAAAAATGCATGAATTTCCCTGCTCCCCAAGATAGTCCCCTTCGCCCTAAAGAAAGTCCATGCTGTTCCCCACCTTGGACATAACGTGAGGCAATAACAATGTCAGCTCCCGAACAAATCTGATCATAAAGCAAGGGGATCCGATCTGCCGGTTGGGTATTATCCGCGTCCATTGTAATAACCATATCCGGGACTTCCTGGTTCAGCTGTCCAGAGGATTCAGGTCGGTTGTCTTGTTTCTCGTTTAAGTTCAGGACATACTGAAAACCGCTGTTTAAGGCTGCCCCCAGGCCTTGATTTTGAACATGGTTAACTCCGTGAATGTTATTATGTGTTTGGGCGTAACTTTGGACAACATCCCAAGTACGATCTGTACTCCCATCATTGATGACCACGATCTGATGTGGGAATGGCATACAGTTTTGTTCGACATCTTCCAGCAATGCCGGAAGCGCTGCGGCCTCATTATAGGCAGGTAAAACAATATATAGCATACTAATCAATGCCCCCTTTCGGTTCATCGTTAGTATGTACAAAGTAGGGTTTAATAAAACACCTTGGTGACAATCCAGACTGAAACAATCAAGCCTACAAAATCCGCTAATAATCCTAACTTGAGAGCGTAACGGTACTTTTTGATTCCAACCGATCCAAAGTACACGGTTAGGACAAAGAATGTGGTATCCGTACTGCCCTGAAGGGTTGATGCCAAACGACCGATGAAGGAATCCGGTCCATGTTGATTGATTAGCTGTGTTGCTACTCCTAACGCCCCCGAACCACTCAGAGGACGCATTATAGCCAAAGGGATAATCGAAGCGAAATTCGGATCCAGCCCTAGCAGCGCGAAGAGCGGCTGTAACCAATGCGCCACTGTTTCGAGCGCTCCGGAATCCACAAAAACCCTTATAGACACCAGCATTCCAATTAAGAAAGGGAGAATCCGCACACCTGTTTTAAACCCTTCCTCCGCTCCGGCTACAAAAGATTCATAGACAGGGACTTTTCGGAGGTAAGCCAGTACCGGAATGAGTAACAGGAGTAAGGGAATCGCCCAACGAGAAATCTCGGTAATAACCTTCATTTTCCCCTCCTGTGTCGTATCAGGTAATCCGCGATGATCGCAACAGTCATAGCACATCCCGTCGCGACGATTGTTGTCCCAATAATTTCAGTTGGATTGACAGAATTTGCTTTCAGACGTACGCCAATAATTGTCGCCGGGATGAGCGTTATACAAGAAGTATTTAAGGCCAGAAACGTAATCATGGCCGGACTTGCCGTGTCGGGTGCCGGATTTTCCTTTTGGAGTTCTTGCATAGCCTTCAGACCAAAAGGGGTAGCCGCATTACCCAAGCCTAAGATATTGGCACTCAAATTCAGAATAATAGCTCCCAAGGCAGGGCTATCCGGCTTCAGGGAGGGAAACAAGCGGCGAACCGCAGGGCCAAATAAACGGGCCATCCCCTTAATAAAACCTGCTTCCTCCGCCAAACGCATGAGCCCTAGCCATAAACTCATCACGCCGATTAGTTCAATGGCAACCTCTACTCCAAGTTCCGCCGCTTTCAGCGCCGAAATCGTGACACTTTCAATGTGCCCATTAAACGCTGAGATAATAATTCCAGTAGCCAGCATTAAAAGCCAGATGAGATTAACCAATTTCACGTCCCCCCTGCCTAAAAGTATGAACCGGACAAGCAAAAAAGAACGAGATTATTCGTTCTTTTTTGTCGGGTCACTGCTCCACTTGCGGTAATTAGACATTTGTGATAGAATGTGTTATCCTAAGGTGGTGGTTTGGCACGCACTTTTCTAAGCTCGTGAAAGCTGCCTACTTACACCTTATATTATTTATTGGAACAGGAGGTGGCAGGAAAGGTCCGGTCTGGTTTAGTTAAATCTTTAGCGCAGGATGGTCGTTAGAAGTTGGGAAGATAAATTCTTCCTATATACTTAAGGAGGGTAATTATGAACTTAAAAGAGTTAGAAAGATGGCCCCGTCAACACGATATAAAAAATCATGAGTTATTTGGGACTGAGCACTTTGGAACTGAAGCACCTTGCGTAGTATATGAATTAAAGCCCGTTATCGACCCCAAAGGAAATCCCGTACCAGGTTGTAACACAGCATGGGTAACCCTGAACAACCCCGCCCAATTTAATTCTTACACAACGGAAATGGTTAAAGGGGTTATCGCCGGAATGCAAAAAGCATCGGCAGATCGTACCGTTGTCGCTTGTATCTTTACCGGTACAGGCAGCGACGCGTTTTGTACAGGCGGTAACACCAAGGAATATGCCGAGTATTATAGCATGAACGGTACAGAGTACGGCTATTACATGGATCTCTTCAACGCGATGGTTGATGGTATCCTTAATTGCAAAAAACCGGTTATTTGCCGGGTTAACGGCATGAGAGTCGCCGGCGGCCAGGAAATTGGTTTGGCTTGCGACCTCGCAATCTCTTCCGACCTCGCTATTTTTGGACAAGCAGGCCCGAGACACGGATCAGCTCCGGTTGGCGGTTCCTGTGACTTCCTCCCCGCATTTATGACCGCAGAGCAGGCCATGTGGAGCTGTGTTTCCTGCGAAATGTGGAGCGCTTATAAAATGCAAAATGTCGGCATGATCACCAAAGCCGTCCCCGTCTTAAAAGTCGATGGCAAGTTCATCCGCAACCCATCGGTTATTACAGATGCGTATGTTCAAGACGGCGCGATCGTTTACGGCGAAAATAAAACAGGCGATGCCGCTGCGGAAGCTAAAGCAATTCGGAAAACAGCAACTGTAGACTTCAGCCTGCTGGATGCCGAAGTAAATAAGATTGTCTATACCTTTACTAACTTGTTCCCCAACTGCTTGATGATGTCCATTGACGGGATCCGCGCCAAGAAGAAATTCTTCTGGGATCAATCGAAATTACCGAACCGTCACTGGTTGGTCGCTAACATGCAGAGCGAGGCTTATCTGGGCTTTAACGCTTTCAACAATAAGAAAGCAACCGGTAAAGACGTTATTGACTTTGTTAAATATCGTCAGTTGCTCAACGATAAAGCCCCATATACCACGGAATTCTTTGAAGCAGTCATGGCTCCTCCCAAAGATAAATAGGTTTAAACATTTGCCGCCCCCCTGTTTATATGTATTAACAGGAAAAACAAAAAAGAACGAGATCTTCTCGTTCTTTTTATTTATCCCTATTATCCTGAGAATTATCTTTAGATAATTACTCTCTGATCCGTTTAGTCACGAGCAATGATAATCTCATCCGAAGTTTTCTTCTTCTTATTATGTAACATCCCCGCAACCCTGTCTAACAGATCAGGAACCGTATCGATCAACCGATCAACTACTACATTACTATCAACAGGTAAAAGTCGAATGCTTCCGTTACCTACGACCAAAAAGGCAACCGGTCGCACTGATACCCCGGCTCCAGCACCGCCTCCAAAGGGAAGTGCGGCTGCTTGTCCTCCCGTATGCGTATTTTCTTTATTGTCCTCCGCCGGTGCAAACTCACTGCCGCCTGCTGCGAAACCGCAAGAAACCCTTGATATAGGAATTATTACTGATCCATCCTGCGTTTCTACCGGCTCTCCAACAATCGTATTCACATCCACAATCTGTTGGATACTCTCCATGGCCGTTTTCATCAATGATTCAATTGGATGATTACCCATGTACACGTCTACCCCCTTATACCTCGCCTAATAATTCTCAATACATTAAATCCTCCAAAAATAATATGGCTGATTCTTAATTGGAATATGCATTGAAGATCACATAGAAATCCTGCTTTCTTAAATCGCGGGATAACCACTAACGCTGGACTGCTGACCTCGACCGTCACTTGTCGATAAAGGCGGGAAAGTGCAAAACCAAACATAGTCCAAAAAGCACCTGCTGCAATCGCTGTCTGAGCCGCATCTTGACAGCCGATTTCTATCCGCCAATTAATGGCCTTGCAATGGATTCCCCTGTAGAATTGCTGTTTTACCCGGTATATGTGCCGCAACAAACGGGGAACATTCGGCCAAAAACGGGACAGCCATCCTCTCCGTATATAGCGGATACGCGCTTTTTTCGTTGTTTGGCGTGTTCCTCCTTTAGTTATGGCAACCTGTTCCATTTCAACCTCTGGTCCTTTTTCCCATTCTAATTGGAGGGTTGGAATTTGATATTGAATATGCCATAATCCGTGAAAGGCACGAAAATCGATTTCAATATGATCTTCCTCTTCGATCCGCCTGTATCGAAAATCTACTTCCGCTTTTAAAGCTAAGCCAATTAGCAGCAGTAAAATCATCGCGAGCAAAAATGCTAATACCCGCACCTGCACCCCTCCGCACTAATATCTTCGTCTTCATGACAGTCCCTAATAAGGTAAGTTATTGGTACGCGAATTGCCTGTTGTTCATGCCGTGCCTCCTTCATGGCAGTCCCTAATAAGGTAAGTTACCCTATTTCGAGGATTTTTATACAAGAAACTCCTACCCTTGCGTTTCTCTCCTTCCTCCATCTCTTGCGCTGGAGGCCGATGAGATACAATATGAAAATTGTATTATATATTCTTATCGTCAATAGTGGAGAAAAAGATCATTATAGTGTAGAATTTATTAGTAGTTTCTGTGCAAAAACCCCCCTGGTCTTAATCAAGAAGTTGGAATTCACCCCCTTTCCCCGTTATGTCGAATTTTACAGTAAAAGGATGATATTCGGAGATATCCTTAAACAAGGGAGCAAATGGAATGCATGAAATAGCCCAAGACTTAAATCGCGAGATACTTCAAGAAAATCCCCATATTCACGATTTATTATCAGAACTCGGAAAGAATTTGTACTTCCCCAAGGGGATCCTCACTCAATCTGCGGAGGCTAAGCAGAAGGCCCATGTTTATAATGCCACGATAGGAATAGCGACGGAACAAGATCAACCAATGTTCTTACCGTTAATCCAGGAAACGCTATCCGGTTACGATCCTAAAGACCTATACCCCTATGCTCCTCCTGCGGGGAAACCTGAGCTAAGACAGCTTTGGCGAGAAAAAATGATAAGTGACAACCCTTCTTTAAGGGATAAATCCTTCAGTAATCCTATTGTTACCAATGCCTTAACCCATGGTTTAAGTATAATTGCGGATCTAATTATTGACGAAAACGACCCCTTGGTTTTACCTGACAAGATATGGGGTAATTATAACCTTATCTTTGGGGTTCGCAGAGGGGCGAAAAACATTACATTCCCTTTCTATACTAAAGAAGGAACTTTTAACACGACAGGAATGAAAGAAGCTTTACTTAGCAAGAAAGATCATGGAAAGGCTATTCTCTTACTTAATTTCCCTAATAACCCGACCGGGTACTCACCCAATGAACAAGAAGCAACAGAGATCGTTGACGCCCTGAAAGAAGTCGCCCAACAAGGAATGAACTTGGCTGTTGTTACAGATGATGCCTATTTTGGGTTATTTTATGAGAACTCCATCAAGGAATCCCTGTTTGCTCGAATTGCCAACATTCATCCCAGAGTATTAGCCATCAAAATTGATGGCGCTACGAAGGAGGACTATGTATGGGGCTTTCGTGTTGGATTTATTACATACGCATGTGAGCATCCAGCCGTATTAAATGCTTTGGAAAAAAAGACGTTAGGTATTATGCGGGGGACGATTTCCAGTGTTTCTCATCCGTCACAAACTTTCGTCTTAAAGGCACTTCAATCGCCAGACTTCCAAACCCAGAAACAAGAAAAATTCGAAGTATTAAGGAAGCGGGCTTGCAAAGTCAAACAGCTACTCGATCAGGGGAAATATCGCGATGCCTGGGACTACTATCCGTTTAATTCAGGGTACTTTATGTGTCTTAAACTCAAAGGAGTGCAGGCAGAAGTCTTGCGCAATCACCTGCTTGAGCAATATGGTGTGGGCGTAATATCGCTTGGTGAAAGAGATGTGCGCATTGCCTTCTCAAGTGTCGAGGAACAGAATCTTGAACAACTTTTTGATCTTATTTATCAAGGATTCAAAGATTTATCGGTATAATATAACTAATTTATGCCGCAGAGAACCCGTATTTAAGCTTATGGGTTCTCTCTACGTTTCTTCCGACGTAATACCCGCAGTACCCAACTTTTGAAGCCAACTCTTTTGGGAGGGGGAGGGAGAGGAGGTTTTCGACCGCAGACCAGACCAAATCCAAAGTAACCCCGGTTCATCTTCATAAAATTAGCATTTTTTTGCAGTCTGATAATTAAGCCCGGCAAGCTGGCGGCTTTTTCCGAGAGACCTTTTACCAGCACCCAATCCTTTTTGAGTTCGTTCAAGATCAGCCTGCCATTCTTCTTCATTCGTTGCGGATTCTTGATAATTTCATCCTGAAATCCTGCTTGTGTTAAAGCATTGAGCCATTCTTCAAAGGGCAATGGATTGGTGCCTGAACCAAAGCACACCTCCATCTGCCTCCTGAGATTAGCGGGCAATTCAGCCAGCAGAACCATTTCCAGATCAGCAACCCTGCCCTCTGGCTTAAGGACTCGATAGAACTCCCGGTACACTTTTACTTTATCTAAAAAAACCGTTATAGATTCAGCTATTACCAAATCAAAGCAGTTATTGGCAAAGGGTAGATTATAAACATCTGCTAACCTAAACTCCACTAAATGAGAAACTCCTTCTTTCTCCGCCCTTAGGCATGCTTTTTCAACCATTTGGGGGTTAATATCGACTCCTATGATTTTGCAGCCTCTTGTTTTGGCCAAATGACAGGCTGTAAGACCGCTGCCACACCCGGCATCAAGTACATATTCCTCTGGCTTTACCCCCATCGCGTCCAGATTCTGTTGGGTAGCAGGGAAGCCTCCCGGATGGGAACTGCCTATACCCAGCCAAGCCAATAGTTCAAAATAGTTCATTTCTTCCACTCTCTTGCTTTCTGCAAACACCGAATATTACCCCCTTCCCTAGATCTATGGTATTATATTCCATCAACTTGTTTGATGATATTCTTAATTATCTGTGAAACAGAAATCCGTCCTGAGATGGAGATGGAGATGGAGATGGAGATGGAGAAAGGCTGGAAGCATACGCTTCCAGCCTTATTTCTTGAACTTAATTATGCTCACTCGGGTAACATTTTTACTAGTCGGCTAATTCTCTGCCTACCCTATCTCCTTGTTGAACCGATAAGGTCTTTATTTTTGAAATGACATCCCTAATTAATCTCGCCGTAATTCCCCATATGATTTCTCCGGCAACTCTATAGACATAAACGTTATACGGAGCATTCCCCCACGGTTTCCAATACCGCTCTGACAAGCCCAATTCTTTCGCAGGAAAACTAATCACTTCTGCTCCAGTATGGTTGGTGAATGAAGGATGGGCAACGAAGTATATTTCATAAGCCTCTGGTTCTATGTCCTCAAAAAATGCTACCGGAACCGTAAAAACCTTAGCAACCTCTTGCGAGCTTATTCGCAAATCATGCACACCGCCAACATCAACAGTTCCTAAAAATGCGTCTACAGTTGTACCCATGGGGGCAATGATCGTATCAAGCATACCAATAACCCTTATCTTCTCCTTGGCAACCCCTAACTCTTCCGAAGTCTCTCGAATTGCGGTCTCTCGAAAACCAACGTCTTTTTTCGGATCAAATCTTCCGCCCGGAAAGCAAATTTCTCCTGGTTGTCTAATATTTGCAGCTCTTTTTTGAAAGACAAAATGATACTCTTCGTCAACAAGTATCAGCATCACTAATACAGCAGAATTCAAACGTTCTTCTTTGCCATTAATACCAGGCGTAACCGGCCACTTTTCTCTTAAACCTTCTATTACCAATTTATTCATGCTCTCCACCCCGCCGTATATATAAAGTCCCCTATCAACTTGTCTGTCGCTTACATCACCCTACTTCCGTCTCTTCGACAACTCCTCAGCCACCTTCCCAACCCCAACCACACGCTCTTCCAGCATCACCAAGACATGATAGAACAAATCGGATACTTCATAGGTGATCTCCTCCGGATCAGCATTCTTCGCAGCGATAATAACTTCCGCGCTTTCCTCCCCGACCTTTTTGAGGATTTTATCAATTCCTTTTTCGAACAAATAGGTGGTATAAGCGCCTTCAGGCCGCTCCAAATTACGAGAGTGAATCACATCTGACAACAACTCCAAGGTTCTCCCCAAGGAAGGCTCCGGCCTTACTTCCGGTTCGCCGGTAATCCTAAATCCTGCGCCGGTCAAATCATAGTGAAAACACGAGAAATGATTCTCATGGCAAGCCATCCCGGTTTGCTTCACAGTCAGGAGGAGCGCATCCTGATCACAATCAAATTTTATGTCGATGACCTCTTGGAAATGTCCGGAGGTTTCCCCTTTCAACCACAAGGATTGCCGACTTCGGCTGTAAAAGCAGGCCTTGTGTTCCAGCAAAGTCCGGTGCAAGGACTCTTCGTTCATATAAGCGAGCATCAGAACGTCTTTAGTCTCCACATCCTGGACAATCGCGGGAACAAGGCCTTGGGAATCCCAGCGGATCTTCGCTAAATCCAAAACCTCTATTTCATTTGCATCCATACGTATCCCTACCTTCCAGTTCATATCGTGGTTCGAGGTTCAAGCTATTCCTACCCCACCACTGGCAATTACAGGCTTACTTAACATGCCATTCCCCTCCTAGCCCTCATCATACGTTATGCGCTAGGTCAACTACTCCCCAGCAATCCCCTCAGCGTGAGCAGCCTCCAGTGCTTCTCTCAAAGTAAAGGCCCCGCTATAAAGCGCTTTCCCTGTAATAGCTCCTTCAATGGAGACCCCTTTTAACACCTCAGTCTGCACACTGCGCAGGTCATCTAATGTAGTAATCCCGCCAGAGGCGATCACGGATAAACCAGTTTCCTGGGCCATCTGTACAGTACTCTCAAGATTAAGGCCCAGCATCATTCCATCCCGGGCAATATCTGTAAAAACCACACTCTGTACTCCCACTATTTTCATGGCCTTACCTAAGTCAAGCGCCCTCATTTCTGTCGTTTCGGCCCAGCCTTGAACCGCAACCAAGCCATCCTTAGCGTCAATGCCCACAATGACTCGTCTCCCGTAGCGGCGCGCAGCTTCGGCGACCAACTCCGGGTTTTTGACAGCGATTGTCCCTAGAATAACCCGATCAACTCCTAACTCTAAAAGCTCCGTGATCCGCTCCATCGTGCGGATTCCGCCCCCTACTTGGATTTTCAGAGAAACACTCCCGACAATTCGTCGGATTATCTCATCATTGACCGGTTTACCCGTAAAAGCGCCGTTTAGATCAACCATATGTAAATACTCGGCGCCTTGACTTTCAAAGTCCTTGGCCACATCAACAGGGTTAGCGGCGTAAATCGTGGAATCCTCCATCCGTCCCTGTAACAGGCGTACCGCTTTTCCTTCTTTTAGGTCAATTGCCGGAAAGAGCAGCATGGTCATTCACCCACCTTCCAAAATTTATGAGTATTTTAAGCCCCCGGGACTTGATTTTTCCGGGTGTTACTGTGTCCCCCGAACATTGTCCTTGCCAACGACTGCAGGAAAGACGACAACCTTTACCAAAGCCTTTTCGACGCTTCTTAAGTTTCCCCGTCCATAATCTACAATACCGATCAATTTATATAACTCCTTTGGTTGAAAGTATGCCACTATAGCGAGTGTTCTGGCGAAGGGCAAGCCCGAGGGCTCTTCCCACCCCTTTGAAGGCAGCTTCCAGAATATGATGACGATTCTTCCCGGAAAGTTGCCTGACATGCAGGGTAAGTCCGCTCTGGACCGCTAATGCTCGAAAGAATTCTTCAGCCATCTCGATCGGAAACTCACCAACCATACCGTCCGGGCAATCTACCGCCCAAACAAGGTAGGCACGGTTGGAGAAATCCAAAGCCACTTGAACAAGGGCTTCGTCCATGGGAAAAAGAGCCTCCCCGATCCGTTCAATCCCCACCTTATCGCCGCAAGCTTCCCGCAAAGCCAGTCCCAACACGATACCACAATCTTCTATCGTATGGTGAACATCCACCTCTAAATCCCCGCGGGCTTGAAGAATGAGATCGATATAGGCAAAGCGGGCTAAGGCTGTTAACATATGATCAAAAAAGCCAATCCCGGTCTCGACTTGAGCTTCTCCCGTTCCGTTAAGATTCAAGCGAACGTGGATCTCTGTTTCCTTCGTTTTCCGTTCAATATAGGCTTCTCGCAATGTAATGATCCCCTTTCAAAAGAACAATCTTAGTCGCGCGTTGAACCGGTGCTGATCTCCCGAATTGCTCGTAAGAATCCCTCGTTTTCTGCGGGTAACCCCGCACTAATGCGCAGACATTTCCCAAGAACCGGGAGCTCACCCATGTTGCGGACGAGAAATCCCCTCTTCAACAACTCCTCTGCCCACCCTTCGGGATCAGCTGGCTTAAAGAGAATAAAATTTGCCCGCGTCGGATAGACCACGACGTCCGGAATTTGAGATAATCCCTCATGCAATTTATGTGTTTCTGCTTTGATCTGCTGAATTTGCGACTGATACTCTCCTAAGTAACCTAAGGCCAGGATCCCCGCCTTTTGACTGAACGAATTGACATTATACGGCGGCCTCACCCTGTTGATTAGGGCAATGGTCTCCGGTTGGCCAAGTAGATAACCCAGGCGAAGGCCGGCCATGCCAAAGGATTTAGAGAACGTCCGGAGGATAATTAAGTTGGGGAAGTTTTCAATCTCGGGAATAAGAGTTTCCTCTGAAAACTCTGCATAAGCCTCGTCAACCACCACAATTTTACCACTTTCCTTTACCAATCGAAGAATCCCTTCTTGAGGGAATAGCGAACCGGTGGGGTTATTAGGATTACAAACGATCACTACATGGGCCTCCGGGGACTTTGCCGCCTCTAACATCTTCGCTATGTCCAAAGCTAAGCCGTTTAACAAGGGAACAGGTACAACTGTGGTGTCGGTCAAACGAGCGTAATTCTGATACATCCCGAACGTCGGGGGGTGAATAATTAGGGATTTCCCCAAGCCGCCAAAAGTGAGTAAAATAAGCTGGATCAGTTCATCAGACCCGTTACCGATCAGGATTCCTTCCGGAGAGGTTTCCGTATACGTCGCTATGGCCATTTTGAGGTCCCCACCCATTCCGTCCGGATAGCGGTTTAACGCCAGGTCCTCAATGTACAATGCCTCCCGCATTCCCGCCGGCCAGGGAAAAGGATTTTCATTTGCATCGAGTTTAATGCACTGGGGCAGATATTTAGCTTCATAAGGAACGAGCTGCCGGACTTCCGGGCGAACTAAGCTCTCCAGGTTACTTAATATAGGCTCCACTCTATCTATCTCTCCTCTCTGTGTCTCCAAGGCTTATTTAACCCTCACTTCCACAGCGCGGGCATGCGCTTCTAATCCTTCGCTGCGGGCGAGGATGGCGATCTGCTTGGCATCCCTTTTCAGGGCTGCTTCCGAATAGCCGATCACACTGACCTTCTTCATGAACGTATCGACATTAAGGGGAGAGTAAAACCGAGCCGTCCCTCCGGTCGGTAAAACGTGATTTGGTCCCGCAAAGTAATCTCCTACTGGTTCTGAGGAATACCTTCCGAGAAAGACCGCACCAACATTTTGAACTTGCCCTAACCAGGAATAGGGGTCCTGCACGACCAGTTCAAAGTGTTCCGGGGCAATTTTGTTGACCAAATCCATACCTTCCTGGAGATCCGACACGAGAATTGCAGCCCCATAATTCTCCAAGGAAACCCGGGCAATTTCGGCACGGGGTAAGTCTTCAAGCTGCCGCTCCACCTCTGATAAGGTCTGCTCAAGGAGTTGACGAGAAGGCGAGACTAAGATCGCCGAGGCCAGGCGATCATGCTCAGCCTGAGAAAGCAAATCAGCGGCTATTTCTTCCGGGTGTCCACTCTTGTCTGCTAAGATTAATATCTCACTCGGTCCGGCCAGCATATCAATATCGACCGTTCCAAAAACATGTTTTTTGGCTAGAGTAACATAAATGTTCCCCGGCCCGGTTATTTTATCCACAGGAACGATCGTCTCCGTCCCATAGGCTAACACCCCAATCCCTTGAACCCCTCCTACTTTATAAACTTCGGTCACCCCAGCTTCAGCCGCCGCCACCAAAACTTCAGCCCGTAGCGTACCATCAGCTCCGGGGGGGCTGACCATCGCAATTTCTTTTACTCCTGCTACCACAGCAGGCAAGGCGTTCATCAGGACGGACGATGGATAGGAAGCCGTTCCCCCGGGTACGTAAATACCCACGCGTTTAAGCGGAAGAATAAGCTGCCCGAGTATACTCCCATCTTGATCCGGTTCCAACCAGGAGGTTCGTTTCTGCTTCTCATGATAGCGCAGGATATTTCCCTTCGCCGTTCGCAGTGCTTCTAAAAACTCCTTGCTCACGTTTTGATAAGCCCCTTGGATTTCCTCATCCGACACCCTCAAACCGCTTGGGCGCAGGTTAATATGATCAAATTCCTCGGTCAGTTGATAAACCGCTTCTTCCCCATCCTTCCTGACACGCTTGAGTATGTCTGCAACACGCTTCTCCAGGGTTGCATCATCTCCGTACGATTTCCGAGTGAGACGGTTTAAATCGATGTCTCTTAGGTTCTCAATCTTCATAAGTTTCCACCCTTTGTTTCATGCTCTGCTTGCTGCTTATTTTAACGAAACGTCCTCTTGCAAGCCCTTACGTAAACGCTCTACTAAATCCCTAATTCGCTCGTATTTCAAGCGATAGGCCACACGGTTTGCGATCAAGCGGGAAGTCGCTTCCAGAATCGGAGCAACCTCGACCAAGCGATTTTCCTTGAGCGTTTTCCCAGTGGAAACAATATCCACGATCATTTCAGCCAGGTCAACGCACGGAGCAAGCTCAATATTGCCATGAAGTTTAATGGGCTGGACCTGCATGCCCAGCCCACTAAAGAAAGTCTCTGCGACCCGGGGAAATTTCGTGGCTACTCGTTGATGGTTCAGTCCACTTAAATCATAGTCTCCACACGGAAGTTTGGGTGGGACACTAGCCTCCGGCATAGCAACCACAAATCGACAAAATCCGAATTTAAGGTCAAGTAATTCCGCCACGTCTTTATTCACTTCCAAAAGGGTATCTTTCCCCACAACACCAAGATCTGCAGCCCCATATTCAACAAACGTTGGAATATCTGTGGCGCGGCAAATAATGATTTTGACCTTACTATCCTGAAGATCATAGAAGAGCTTTCGGGAATCTTCATTAACATGGCTGCATTCTATCCCAATCCGACTCAATAATTGGATGGAGTCAATCAGTAACTTTCCTTTAGGCAGCGCAATCGTTAAAAAATCTTGTTCCACTAGGTTATCCCCTTCCAATATCCCGTAAAAATTACAGCTTATAAATGAGTGTTTCCTTTCAATTCATTCCTTTAATTAATTAAAGTATTAAAATATATTACTATTATATCAATGTCTTTTTATTCTGGCAACCCCTGAAGGTTAAAAAAGACAAGTCCTTCAATTAGGCTTGTCTCTTAAATACAAGTAATTAATTTCCCATCTCAATCCCCAGATTACGTGCCGCTATCAGCAAAGGGTCGGTTAAAGGCACTAGTTTAAGCTTATCGACTGCTTCATAGAGGGGAACCCGTACAATATTTCTGCCCCGAAGAGCGACCATGATCCCAAATTCCTCTTCGATTACTGCATTAACCGCGGCAACACCGTATAGGGAAGAAAGCACTCGATCATACGAATTGGGAGACCCGCCACGCTGGAGATGGCCAAGCACCGTCACTCGCGTTTCCATCCCAAATTGTTCTTCGAGTTCATTGCCTATTTTGGCGCCAATACCTCCCAACTTAATCGGGTCGAAACGTCCCGAGACCAGTCGCTCAATCACTATATCGCCACCCAAAGGTTTAGCACCTTCTGCGACAACAATGATACTAAATATCTTCCCTACTTTTGCCCGATGTTGGGTGGCTTGTACCACCCGATCAAGCTTATATGGAATTTCCGGAATTAAGATCACGTCCGCTCCTCCGGCTACTCCTGCATACAAAGCTATCCAGCCTGCATAGCGCCCCATTACTTCGAGAATCATGACCCGGTGATGGGATTCCCCCGTGGTGTGGAGACGGTCAAGCGCCTCCGTGGCCGTTTCCACCGCTGTCTGAAAGCCAAAGGTTTGATCGGTGGCCCTCAAATCATTGTCAATCGTTTTTGGAATTCCGATCACATTGAGTCCCAGGTTCTCAAGCTTAAGTGCAATATTTAAACTGCCGTCCCCACCAATAGCAATTAAGGTATCCACATCGCGTTCCTTTAAATTCTGGATAACATCACCTGAACGGTCTAATATTTGAACTTTCCCATTTACTTCCGTTTCATACGCAAAGGGATTGTCCCGATTTGTTGTTCCAAGAATTGTACCGCCACGCGGTAAAATACCCGAGACATCCTTTAACGCCAAGGGCATGAAATCTCCTTCTACCGCGCCATGATAACCATCCTTAATTCCGAGCACTTTTATTCCATAATTGTGCGCGCTTTTAACAACTGACCGAATCACCGCATTAAGCCCCGGGCAGTCCCCTCCGCCAGTAAGTACTGCAATTTTACGCATCTACGACACTCCTTAATTTAAATTTAAACTTCCTCCGGCCTACTCATTTATGCTCCGTGACTAACCATGCTCTTGGAAATCAAGGGTTTTTGCAGTTGAAACACATAAATTATGTTTATGCTCTTTAAACAATATCCCTGATAGTTTAGACTCATTTTATTGCCGGTAATATACAAAATAATTTAAGTCATACTATAGGTTTACATTTATGCAATTTTGTTTATATTTTTATATAAGGGTTCTAAAAGAGTTAAGAAACCCTTTTTATGTGTAAGACTTCCATTTCTAGCATTCCCACTTGAACGAAAATATAAATGGTAAATGGTAGTTTACAATTTATGAAATACAAATAAATACTGGGCTAATAGACTGAGCGTCTAGAAAAGTGGCGTCAAGCGAATAGCGATGGAACGTGTATGAACGTGCTAAGAAACTTCCTTCAACTTTATTCAACATACATAAGCTGCTTAATATTCTTGAGCCGTGCCATCAACTGGGCCGCTTCATTTCCCATAGTTTCGAGTACCATTTCAACCCTTTTCCCGGTGGCCCTTAAGGCTTGGCATTGGCGAATAATCTTCTCTGCATCGGATCCATAAACCAAAATTTCGGCTCCCTCCACAGGGGGAAGTGGGAATTGTTCTAACAGGTTCCCGAGGTGAATAGCAAACCCGGTTGCCGGCTGTGGAACACCAAAGTCGGCGTACAACGTATCATAACGTCCTCCCTCAACCACCGGAAAACCCATTCCTGAAACATATCCTTCAAAAACCGCACCCGTATAATAGGAAAAACCACGTAGAATGCCTAAATCCAGTGCGACATTTGCTTGAACTCCAAAATCGTGCAAATACCGATAAATTCGCCTTAAACTCTCCACAGCTTCCCTAATCGCTGACCGTTCACTCCAGAGGAGGACTTCATCAAGAATTTCTTCTCCTCCGTGAAAATGAGGTAAACGCAGTAATAGCTCCTGAACACGTTCAGGTAACCCGCTAAGACTTACCCAGCTTTCCACGCCAACCATGTCTTTGCGAGCTAACGCTTCTTCCAGCTTGGCTTGCATCCCCTCATTAACCCCCGCTTCCAACATGAGTCCTGAAAAGATCCCCATATGCCCAAGGTTAAACTGATAGTTTTTCAAACCTAAACCCGCAATAGCTTGCACAGCGAGGGCAATCACCTCTGCATCAGCCAGTTCCTGGTCAGAACCGATGAGTTCTACGCCCACTTGGCGGAACTCTCTATGCCTAACCATAGTATTCCGATAGACATCCGCACTGTAACACAGACGAAGCGGTAAATCCGCCCCGCGCATACGTGTACTGACCAGGCGTGCTATCGGCATCGTCAGCTCTGGTCGCAAGGCTAGAATACGTCCTTCCCGGTCAAAAAATTTGTATAATAAGTTGTCTTGCTCGATATCCGGTTGAACACATGCGCAAAATTCAAGGGTCGGAGTCAACACTTTCTTATAAGACCACTGACGAAAAAGCGCAAGAATATCATTCTCTAAGCGCTCCTGCACGGCGACTTCTTCCGGGAGTAAATCGCGCATACCCTCCGGTATACGTTGTCCTAGATTTGTTCTTAGCAATATAATTCTGCTCCTTCTATATTGACATAATCAAGTACCTAAACATTTTGCTCTTGCAAACGCTTTAAGATCAGTTGATACCCATCCGCTCCAAAATTTAAACAACGCTTAACTCGGCTGATCGTTGCCGTACTCACTCCTGTCACATCCCCAATAGCCGTGTAGGTTTCATTCCTCTGCAACATTTTGGCAACTTCCAGACGCTGGGCCAGAGCTTTAATTTCTGCTATTGTCGCAATATCTTCAAAGAACCGATAACACTCTTCTTTGTCTTTTAGCAATAAAACTGCTTCAAATAAGGCATCCGTTAACGGATTCTGTAAACGCTCATCGCTAAACATAGTTTTCCTCCTTGAAAAAGGTTACTTCCTTCCTTTAATATATTAAAGCGTAGTTCTTCTGTCAAGAGCCTTTCGCGAAGGCTATTTCAAATAAAGATAACGCTCCATACTGGGGATATACGGAGACCATTCATCCTTTGGATGATTCTCTTTTGCTTGCTCAAAATGGAAAAGTTCGGCATCCATGACATCTGCATAGTGGATCACCAACGCTTCCATTAACTTGGGTCTTTTTGGGGATTGCCACTCATATTTTCCATGGTGACTTGTAATGATATGAAGTAACTTGGATCGCAACTCACGTGGAAAGTCCGGAATTTTCGCCATCTCCTCGGTTAATAATTCGATCCCTAAGATAATGTGCCCCAGAAGTCGCCCTTCGGTTGTCACTTTAATTCCTCTGGAATATGAATACTCCCCGATCTTACCAATATCATGCAAAAGCGCACCTGTTATGACTAAATCACAGTCCATTTTTGGATAATGCCCGGCAATCCCCTCTGCAATCTCAGCCACTCTAACACTGTGCTCCCAAAGCCCGCGCAGATAGGCTTGATGGATTTTCATGGCTGCCGGAGCCTGCCGATAAGCCGGTCCCCATACCGGGTGGAATAGAAACTGTTCCAGGAGGGCTTTAAGTTCAGGTTGCGTAATCTTATCCGAAAGGACTTTTAAGCGATTTTCCAACTCCTCCACGGTAACCGGAGAACTCGGCAAAAGGTCGGATAAATCCACCTCTTCCTGAGGAATCATCCGGATTGTTTCAACCGTAAGATCAAGTGTACCACGGTATTCAGAAGCAACCCCTTTGACACAAAAAATGTCCTGATCATTTAGCCATCCAAGGACTTTTGGGTCATAGTTCCACATTTTCCCCTGGATCATTCCCGAACAATCCTGGCACGTCAAGGAGAGATATGCTCCAGGCTTTTGCCGGAAGCGAACTTCTTTCCATTCATTGACCAGGACAGTTCCCTCGAACCGTTCCCCGGCTTTACAATCTTTCAGCATATCATAAATTCTTCCTTTCATTTACTGCATTGTTTATAATCTTAACAAAAGCGAATTTGAACATTTTTTATGGTATCAACCCCTATCACTCTGGCGACAGCTAACCTCAATAATTATATCATAGTTCAATCAGAGACCTAAAAATCATACTTCCGATTTGTTAACTTATAGAAAGTATACGCCTGTGGGTAGCAAAAAAATCTCCCCGACATAACATATTCAAACTTAACTTTATCGAAAGTTAGCCGTGGCTAACCTATCGCTTAAAAAGTGAATTTACACCCAATAACCAAAAGGGGGCACATAATTATGAAGGACGCAGAACGAATCGATCTGTTAGCAGACTTATCTCCGGGTTCTGTCTGTCAGATCGTATCCTTGGAATTGAGTGGACTACTGCGGCGACGAATTCTCGACTTGGGAATCGTCCCTGGAACGTTGATCCACTGTATTCGACGAGGTCCTTCCGGTGACCCGACTGCTTATCTGGTCAGGGAAACACTCGTTGCCTTGAGAAGTGAAGACGCTGCCCAAATCTTAGTTAGAAAGTTATGGAATGGAGAGGAAAATGTATGAATTTTTCTGTGAAGCAAAAGAGAGTGTTATGGCAAGATCGTTTTGGTATTTCCTTAGCAACCGGCCAGTTCGGCGTTGCTTTGGCAGGAAATCCAAACGTTGGGAAGAGTACGATTTTTAATGCTCTTACTGGGCTGCATCAGCATACGGGTAATTGGCCTGGTAAAACAGTGGATAATGCCCAAGGGAGCTTCCAATTTCAACAGAAATCCTTTTTGCTTGTCGATTTACCGGGTACTTATTCCTTATTAGCCCATACAGTAGAGGAACAAATTGCCAGAGACTTTCTGTGTTTCGCCTCGCCGGATGTGACAGTGGTTGTCCTTGATGCGACTTGCCTGGAGAGGAATCTCAACTTGGCTCTCCAGGTTTTTGAAATAACTCCAAAAGTTATTATCTGCCTAAATCTCATGGATGAGGCCCGGAAGAAAAATATTATGATCGATGTACCTTCTTTAGAGCGCGAATTGGGAGTACCGGTAGTCGCTGCTGCTGCTCGCCAAGGAAAGGGACTTCCAGAACTTCAAGAGAAAATACTTCAAGTTGCCTCTGGTGCTTTGCAGACAAAACCCCGCCAAATCGCCTATTCACCTGAAGTGGAAAAGGCCGTAAAACAATTACTGCCCTTGGTGGGATCTCTCGCCGACAACACTTTTTCCCCCCGCTGGCTTGCCTTACGACTATTGGACGGAGATAGCAGTTTCCTGGATAGTTTAAACAGTTTTCTTGGTATCAGCCGAGGTTGGGAGGGGGCAAAATGCGCGCAATAAGGCCTGTAAAAAGTTTAAGCGAAGTGTGGTGCAAGGCCGAAGGTGTCCGAAGGTCTTATCCCTATTCTTTCAGCGATCAGATCGTTGCCGATATCTATGGAAATGCAGAACAGATCACTAAGCATGTTCTCTCTAAAAAAGAGAACAAACGTTGTCTTTTTGATCAAAGGCTGGATGACCTGGTAACTTCCAAGTGGTTTGGCTATCCGCTTATGCTGCTATTATTGGTTATCGTCTTTTGGATAACCATAGAAGGGGCGAACATTCCTTCCAGCTTCCTCGCCACCTGGCTCTTTGCTTTCCAGGACCAGCTCACGCTCTGGTTCCAATGGATCGGTGCCCCTGCTTGGGTACATGGAGTTCTTGTTCTGGGAGTCTATCGGACATTAGCCTGGGTTGTCGCCGTTATGTTGCCCCCGATGGCCATCTTTTTTCCCCTGTTTACGCTTTTAGAAGATTCCGGATATCTCCCTCGTATTGCTTTTAACCTGGATCATATTTTCAAAAAAGCCAAAGCCTGCGGCAAACAGAGCCTGACCATGTGTATGGGGTTCGGGTGTAATGCCGCCGGAGTTACTTCCTGCAGAATTATTGACTCTCCCCGCGAACGCTTGATCGCGATTTTGACCAATGTTTTTGTTCCATGCAATGGGAGATTTCCAACATTGATAGCTATTACCTCTGTTTTTATTGGCTATACTATTGCAGCCTATTCAGGATTGATCAATGCGCTGGTTATTACCTTAATAATTATGTTGGGTATAGGGGTTACTTTGTTAGTCTCCTGGCTCCTGTCTATGACAATTTTAAAGGGTGAACCCTCATCCCTTGTCCTGGAATTGCCGTCTTACCGACGACCTCAGATTGGTGCGGTAATCTATCGTTCCATAATCGAGCGTACCATATTTGTTTTAAGACGGGCAATGATAGTAGCCGCTCCTGCCGGCGGAGTGATCTGGATTCTGGGGAATATTTATATTGGGGATCAAAGCATTATTACCACTGTTGCTCATGCTCTAAATCCGCTGGGGCACTTAATTGGCCTGGATGGGATTATCCTGATGGCCTTTATTCTGGGACTGCCGGCAAATGAGATCGTCTTACCGATTCTCATAATGAGTTATCTCTCTACCGGCAGCCTCCAGGAGTATGCCGGTTTGGAAGAACTGAGAATGGTCTTGGTAAATAACGGATGGACCTGGCTGACGGCGATAAATGTCATGCTGTTTTCCTTGCTGCATTGGCCTTGTGCTACAACTTTGCTGACGATCTACAAGGAATCCGGCAGTAAGAAATGGGTCTTTCTCTCTTTTCTGATTCCGACGCTGGTTGGATTAAGTGTCTGTTTTATTTTCACCCAAGTGGTACGGCTCTTTGGCTTGGTCTAGCAAGCAGTATTTCCGCTTATTTTACTGGAGGCAAAATGTTCTCCAGTAAAACCTTATGCCACTCCGGGTTATTATTCAGGAAAGTGACTATGGCTTGGATCGAGCAGATCGTAGCGTCTGAAAGATAATGTTCCATAGCCTCCGCTTCTGCAGTAATATCACAGTCAGTTCCGATCAGAATAAGAAATTCCTGTAACAATCGGTTGCGTTTAACTAAGAAATCACCGCGTTGTTTCCCTTTTTCTGTGAGGATGATCTCACCGTAGCGTTGATAGGAAATAAACTCACTCTTATTGAGTTTATGCAAAGCTTTTGTAACCGAAGGTAAAGAAACCGCCAGTTTATGACTAAGATCAGTCACTCGGACGGAATCTGAAGATAGCGAAAACCGGTATAACTCTTCCAAGTAGTCTTCTAAACTGGGGGTGAGAATCGTCATTGCCGCTCCTTATCAGGTTTTTTATGTTTTTGAGGACTGTTAATAATATTGTACGCATATGCTTTCCCTCTAGACCCTCTACCGACTTAATTGCAACCATAAACCAGAGGCTATTTCGAACTGTGCAGTTGAATAAGAAATAATAACCATAAAGTAATTAGATTACTGGATAGATTGGAAATAATAATTTATACTATGTTTCAGAAGTATGTCTAATGCTCTTGTTTTGTTTGCTTGATGAACCAACGGCTGGACTGACTCCTTGTTAAATTAAACCATTTTGCAATTATGACAATATCCGTATATCTCCAGCTTATGTCCAGTCACGTCGAAATCTATCTTCTTTTTCAAGATATCCTGAAGTTCTCCCATAGGGCAGTCTTCAATGGAAATCACCTTATGGCAACCAACGCAATAAAGATGATGTTTATGCTCATGATGGTTTAGTTCATACCGTGCTTTGCCATCATCCATAGCTGATTTTATAACCAGGTTTTTAGAGACAAATGCATCCAGCGTCCTATAGACCGTGGACAAATTTATTGAAGCAGTCTTTTTTCTTAACGATATATAGAGTTCCTCTGCTGTCATTGGCTGTTCAGATTGTTCCAGGAGAAGTAGGATAGCATTTCTATGCCTGGTACTTTTCATCCCTTCACGCTTCAGGATTTCCGTATAGTTAGTGTTTTCTTCCAACAAGATCATCCCTTAATTCTTGATAGTTCAGTACTCAATAAATCTATTTTAATCTTTTTAAATATTTAAGCAATCTTTGGTCCGTTAAAACTTGTCGAGCAATCAACCATCTAATTGTATTAGTCTGGATTTCACTCTATTCGATGATTAATACGGTAAATAATAATTGACAATTATAAAGAATAGAATATAATCTGATTGTAATGCAAATGCATGGCGTTTGCAAATTTTTAAATGGGGGGAAGGTAGTTTTTTGAATTCAAAGTCAGTTAAACTTCTTTGCCTGGTGCTATTAGGCTTATTGGTGGTAAGCGGGTGCAGTACTAATAACGAATCCCAGGTTACAATCAGTCCAACTCATAACTCAAGTTCAAAAACGATGACAATCGCTGCTTCATTCTATCCAATGTATATATTTACTTTGAACGTTGCCAAGGACATCCCTAATGTCAACGTGATTGATATGACTAAGCCCACGGCAGGATGCCTTCATGATTATGCAGTAACTCCTGATGACATGAAAAATCTTGAGGAAGCAAAAATCCTCATCACCAATGGAGCAGGCATGGAATCCTTCATGGCTAAGATTACGAACCAAATGCCGAATTTAAAAATAGTTGAGGCCAGTAAAGGAATCGAACTAATTAAAGGAGATGGGAATGAAGGCGATAATCCTCATGTCTGGGTAAGTATCTCTAATGCTATCAGGCAGGTGCAGAATATCGGAGATCAACTTGCTTTATTAGACCCCAATAATGCCACAAAATATCAAGAAAACACCAATATGTATATCAAAAAGTTAGAAGCACAAAGAGCTAAAATGCATCTGGCCTTGAACGGCATAAAAAGCCGTGATATCGTGACCTTCCATGAAGCATTTCCCTATTTCGCGAAAGAATTCAACTTCAACATAGCCGGGGTAATTGAACGTGAACCGGGTTCAGAACCCAGTGCCAAAGAATTGGCTGAGACAATAGACAAGGTAAAAAGTCTGAAGGTCAAAGCTCTTTTCGCAGAACCACAATATTCAACTAAAGCGGCTGAGACAATTGCAAGAGAGACCAGTGCTAAGGTTTATACGCTTGACCCCGTTGTAATGGGACCTATGGAAGCAGATGCCTATCTCAATATTATGGACCTCAATCTTAGAACATTACAAGAGGCGCTGAAATGAACATGAACTTGAACATGATACAACCGAAATGTAATCATAGTCGACAAGGGACATCCTGTCAGTCTGGACTTTGTTGTACCAAAATTACCAACTTTGGAGTTTCACGTGGCGGTACAGAAATATTACGAAACGTCAATCTCCACATTCACTGTGGAGATTTGACGGCGATTATCGGTCCTAACGGTGCCGGAAAAAGCACGCTTCTTAAGGCAATCTTAGGTGAGATCCCCCATACTGGAGAACTTCAATTTCTTGATGCCAAGAACGAAGGAACAACAAAACCGTCTATGGGTTATGTCCCACAAAGGCTTGAGCTCGATTCAAGTTCCCCAACAAGTGTCCTTGACATATTTGCAGCTGCCCACACTAAGATACCTATCTGGTTTACTTATCCTAAAAAAATACGTCAACATGTTCGAGAAACTCTAGCCCGCACTCAGGCGGACCACTTAATCAATAAACGCTTAGGCGCCTTATCCGGAGGGGAGTTACAAAGAGTTTTACTCGCCCTCGCCCTTGATCCAATTCCTCACCTCTTACTTCTGGATGAACCCGTATCAGGTATTGACCAGAGAGGTTTAGAGTTTTTTTATAAAACAGTTTCTATTCTTCGGAATAACTACGACTTATCCATAATCCTGGTTTCTCATGACTTGAATTTAGTAGGGGAGTATGCTGATAGTGTAGCCTTTGTCAATAATAAGACGATTGAATGCGGCGGACCTCCCCAGGAAGTATTCAGTAATGAAAAAGTAATCCAGGCATTTGGTTTAGATTGGTCGAATCGTTATCTTAGAAACGAGAAGGATAGGGTGGATAATGCATTTTTGGTATAGTCTGATGGACTTATTGCTGCCTTTCGGTTGGGTACAGCATGAGTTTATGAGGAATGCGCTCCTGGGGGTTTTATTGGTAACCCCCATTTTCGGATTGCTTGGTACAATGATTGTTAATAACAAAATGGCCTTCTTTTCTGATTCGTTGGGGCATTCCGCCCTAACAGGGATTGCCATTGGAGTTATATTGGGCATTAAAAATCCTATTTGGTCTATGCTCTTCTTTTCAGTGTTGATTACAATTGCCATTCTAGTTGTCAAAGAAGCAAATACGGCTTCTACCGATACAATAATTGGGGTATTTTCTTCTACGGCGGTAGCACTTGGCATAGTCATACTTTCTCGCAACGGCGGATTCAGCAAATACTCGGTTTATCTTATTGGTGATTTGTTAAGTATTAATCAAACAGATTTATTAACACTAAGCATTGTCTTTGTACTGGTGATTGCTTTCTGGATCGTTATTTTTAATCGAATTCTTCTGGCCAGTATGAACCCTTCTTTAGCACGTAGCCGAGGGATTAATGTTCGACTTTATGAGTATTTATTTAGCATGCTTATGGCGGTTATCGTGACAATTTCTATTCAATGGGTCGGCATACTCATCATTAGCTCCCTCCTGATTTTGCCGGCTGCTTCTTCGCGAAATATTGCAAAAAACATGCGGCAATACCACGTATACTCTGTCTTGATTGCTCTTCTCTCCGGAGTATCCGGGCTAATCTTATCTTATTTTTGGGGAACAGCTACCGGGGCAACGATAGTGCTGATCTCCTCAGCATTTTTTGTAATAACTTTTATTGGGAAGTTACGACTGAGCTGAAACCAACACGGATTCTTCATTGAACGCCTTATTCCAAGACCTGCAAACTCATTTTATAATCGTAGATCAACTCGTTGAAATCCTCTGTCGAGCCGGTATCGCGGATTAGTATTTGGGCTTTTTGCAGCAATCGTTTATGTACCTCCTCCCTACCGATAAGAAAATTGATCATCCGCTTCATGTTTGGGTCACTTGTCAGCCCCAAATGCTGCTGATACAGACGGCTTGCCCGAGTTTCTGCCTGCACATCCGCCTGCAGAACGGTGCTGCAGTTAACGCTTTGATCAATATAGTTAATCACCCATGGAGCGCCCTGAGAATTAACGCATGTCAGCGAGGGGCCTCCTAATTTTTTGATTGCTGCTGCAATTATTTCCATATGCCCCAATTCTTCTGCGGCAAATAACCCTAGTAGTTCTCGAGTATAACGGTTTGAGATATTGGAACGATGATTTATGTACTGTATGGACGATGATAATTCGCTGTTTCTTCCGGCATAATGTTCGAGTAACACTTTTGCGAACGTTAGGTCTTGGCGTTCAACATGGATCGGATAGAAAATTTGCTTGCGAAAATTAAACACTTTTATCCCCCCTTATGATAGAGCACCCTACCTATATCATATGGGGAAGAATCGCAACGGGTACAAAGTAAATAATTTTTTTCATAGACAACATTTTACAGGTATTTCTAAGGATTTACTACAAAAACTAATTATGAGCCAAAAATATAGTTCACAAAGGAGATTTTACTATGAGATTTAAAAAGATCGATCCAGGACCCTTAAGTTTCCTTCAACCCGGGTGGATTGCATTCCATGCCGCCATTATAACCGGGGTAACACTGTTGGGTAAGGCTTGGGAAAAAAGAAGCCGCTGGTAAGAAGAAGAATTTTCGAAAGATGCTTGACTATATTACGGATAACCTTGTCTGACTTTAGCGGAGCGTGATATTCAAAATAAAGACTGTTTTTCTCGTTAGCAAGCGGCCAAGAATATTAGCCGCTTGCTTTTATTTCTCAAAGGGTGTGAATAAGTAGCAATGGCCATATGTGAAAATTATTAATGATCCTTGTATGAGACATTATTATATGTTACTAATCCTTCCAAAATGCCGGCAGGAATAGTACCAATATAGGGTATATTTCCAACCTTCCAATCAGCATCAAGATACTTAAGACGTATTTCCCACTATCCGGCATAAAGCCAAAGTTTTGGGTCGGACCCACCAGATTAACTCCCGGTCCGATATTTCCCAGACAAGTTGCGGAGGCCGACAAGCTGCTCAAGACATCAATGCCCATTGCTGTGAGCGATAGCATACCCAAAGCCATAATCAGAATATAAAGAAAGAAAAACTGTAAAACGTTGATGAGCAAGTCATCTTTGATAAGGTGTTCGCCAAATCTTAGCGGTAAAATAGCTTTGGGATGAACCATCTTTTTTAATTCTATTTTGATGCGCAGTAAAATTATAAGATACCTTCCCGGCTTAATGCCTCCTCCGGTCGATCCGGAACATCCGCCTACAAACATCATTAGAAGTATAATTGCTAAGCCAAATGCCGACCATTGATTATAATCGACAGAGACATAACCGGTGGTAGTAACGATGGAGACTATTTGAAAAAAAGCTATCCTAAGACCAGCCTCCCAACCCGTACCCGAATTTAAAAATAGGATCCTTAAGAAAACCAATAGACTCGCCGCAACGATAATGATTGTATAGAGTCTGAATTCGGAGTTTCTTAGGTATGTCAATAGGCTTCGTTTCTTGAAAGCAAAGTAGTGGAGTGCAAAGTTGGCTCCGGCGATGAACATAAATAGAATTAGCGTCCATTGGATAAAAGGGCTGGGATAGAACGCCATGCTGGAATTCTTCGTGGAGAAGCCGCCGGTTGCCATGGTTGCAAACGAATGGCAAAGTGCATCAAAAAAATCCATCCCGAAAAAATAAAGTAATAGGGTACAAGCAATACTGAGGAGAAGATATATAATCCACAGCCTTCTGGCAGTTTCGCGAATGCGGGGACTGATATTTTCAGTAATGGGACCGGGCCCTTCAGCTTTAAATAATTGCTTGGCCTGTGAACCCAGGTTAGCCATGACGGCAACGAGAAGAACGATAATCCCCATACCGCCAAGCCAATGAGTAAGGCTGCGCCAGAACAATAAACCCCGGGGCCATGCTTCGACGTCGCTGACTACACTGGCACCGGTGGTAGTGAAGCCGGAAACGGATTCAAACAAGGCATCTGCAAATGAAGGGAGATAGCCGGAGAATAGATAAGGCAGGGTACCAAAGATCGAGACAATTGCCCACCCCAGACTTACTAAAGCAAAGCCTTCTCTAAGGTTAATTTTACCCGGTTTGTAAAAAGCACGACTTAAAAGCAACCCGCATATTATCGTTAGAATAGCCGCTTGCAAAATGGGTATTGTTACATCTTCATAATAAGCAATGGACCAGCCCAAACAACTTAGCATAGCAATGCCAATTATGAGAATAATGCGGCCCAGATTCCCCAGAATAACTGCTGACCTGATCAATTCCCTTACTTCCCTTCTTTAAGAAGTTCCCAATAATAGGAGTTGTGCAACTCGTCGCCGACCTGGTCAATCTCTGACCTTCTTAAAAAAGATCGGGTGTGGCAGTGAGACTACCGCTTACGGACTTAATAAATCTCTAACTTCCCTTCTTAAAGAAGTGCTCTATCTTGTGGATACTTTTGAGTAAAGAAAATACAATCAGTCGATCAAAGGGAACAATTTTAAAAGTACCATCAGGAATAATAATTTTATCATCGCGCAGCGCTGCCCCAATCATTGAACCGGTCGGTAATTTAATATCTTTCAGTTGTTTATTCAATACGTTTGCTCCGGGTTGGGCTATTAGCTCCAACATTTCGGCCCGATCTTCTCCAAATATAGTTACGGAAATGATATCACCCACCCGCATGTATTTAAGAATGGCGCCGGCCGTAAGTAACCGGGGACTGATTATGGTATCAATACCAACTTGTTCAGCTAACGGTAATATATCAGTCCGCTTAAGCTGACAAACAGTCTTCTTGACGCCTAAATTACTGGCAATGAGTGCAGATAGCAAGTTTATTTTATCATCATCACTTAAGGCGACAAAAAGATCGGAGGCTTTGATGTTTTCTTCCTCCAACAATTGATAATCACTGCCCTCCCCATGAATAACCAAAGTACGCTTCAGCTTTTGGGAGATTTTCTGGGCCCGGGCAAAGTCCTTTTCAATGATTTTGATATTCATTAAAGGCTGACTAGTTTCCAGAATCTGAGCCAAATAGAAGCCTGTCCGCCCTCCTCCCAGAATCGTCACCTGCTCCACCTTGCGGGCATCAAATCCCAGGAGTACCTCCACGGCTTTCATATCGCTGGTCCGGGCCATGAGATGAATATGATCTCCGAGCTTCAGGATGTCATCGCCATTCGGTACTAATATGACATGCTTACGCAAAATGGATACAATATTATAAGGAATAGACATATCCAATTGCTTGATTTTCTTGCCCAATAATGGAGAGTCCGCCTTCAATTCCAACTCTAAAAGCTGAACTTTCCCATCAGCATAATAATCAACCCCAAGCGCTTCAGGATTCTTCGCAATTTCAGCAATTTCCCACGCTGTGACCCGGTCAGGATTAATTATAAGATCAATGCCCATTAATTGTTTAAGGGAGAATTCTTTAACTTCAAGATACTCAGGGTTGCGAACCCTTGCCACAGTTGTTTTTGCCCCATATTTTTTGGCAAGCAGACACGCTACCATATTAAGTTCATCATACTCGGTAACTGCAATCAGCATATCTGCTTTTTTAACACCGGATGATAATAATACCGACGTAGAGGACCCGCTGCCGGAAATCACTTGAATATCAAGTGCATTTTCCAATATTTGCTGCCGCTCAGGGGATTGTTCAATTACTGTTACATCGTGACCTTCAGTCGATAACAATTGGGCCATATTAAAGCCCACTTTACCTGCCCCGATTATAATGACCTTCATAAAACGCTCCATCCCTTTCTGAGGCACAAAAATATTGTGATTTCTTCCGGCAGCGAAGCCGCGGGCTATAAACAGAGTTCTTAGCGTCATGATGGAGTTTTTACTCCACCTGACGGTTAGAAATCGTTATCCGGGAGTTGTACAGTTCTTATCTCCCTCTTAAAGAAGAAGGAGATAAGAACTGTTAGCTAGCGGATAAAAATTAAATAGCCGTTCCCTCAACAAATCAGTGACTAAATCACTAACATAATCACTAATCCCAAAATATCCGATAACATAATGGGCTGAACAAAAACAGTGGCCGAGGTAACGACTACATGAAATTATAAATAAGTGAATGAATCTCATAAATAGAATTTCAAAGTTCATAAAAATTATCCTTTAAGGCTCAGGAAGGCTCAAGCCCTTTTGCCCCAATATCCCGTCGGAAATGGGCCCTCGGAAAATCGATTTGCTCCACGAGAGCATACGCTTTTTCCCTGGCTTGCTGAAGGGTTTTACCTTCGGCTGTAACCCCCAACACCCGGCCGCCGCTACTGATAAGTTGACCCTCGCTGATACCGGTGCCGGCATGGAAAATAACCGAGTCCTGATAATTTTCCGGCAAGTGAATCGGAATCCCCTTGGTGTAAGCTAAGGGATAACCGGGTGCCGCCATCACCACACAAACTGCGACCCCCTCTTTCCACTCCAGCCGGGCTTCCGCCAAACGGCCCTCCGTACACGCCCAAAGGATAGGCAAAAGATCTGATTTAAGTAGTTTCATCACCACTTGCGTCTCCGGGTCGCCAAACCGAACATTATATTCCAGAATTTTCGGACCCTTCCCGGTGAGAATCAACCCAAAGAAGAGCACTCCTTGAAATGGAGTTCCCCGTTCGCGCATCACCTGTAAAGTCGGGGAAACAATGTCACGCATGACCTTAGCTTCAAGCTCAGCTGTCCAGATCGGAGGAGGACTATAAGTTCCCATTCCGCCGGTGTTCAGTCCACGGTCACCATCCAGGGCCGGCTTATGATCCTGAACCGGAACCATTGGATAAGCTGTTACTCCGTCACAGAAGCACAGCAAACTTACCTCCTGCCCTTCAAGGTATTCTTCAATAACCAGCTTCTTACCCGCTGTTCCAAAACTACCCTCCATAATTTCATCAACAGCCTGAAGAGCGGTTTCCAAATCCATGGCGACAATGACACCCTTACCCGCGGCTAAGCCATCCGCTTTTAAAACACAGGGAGCTCCAATAGCTCTGACATATGCCTTCGCTTGCTCAGGCTCTTCAAACATCTTCCACGCCGCCGTCGGGATACCTGCACTATCCATAATGGTTTTGGCAAAGGATTTGCTCCCCTCCAGCCGGGCTGCAGCCTGAGTCGGTCCGAAAATCCGCAGGCCGACCTCCTGAAAGGCATCCACAATTCCCATACTTAACGGGTCTTCCGGTCCCACGATTGTTAAATCTATCTTCTCCTTGAGCGCAAACCCTACTAACGCAGAAATATCCCGTACCGGAATGTCTACATTCCACAACACAGTCCCGGCATTCCCCGGCGCAACATAGAGACGCTGGAGTTCCGGACTTTGCGCCAACTTCCAGGCCAGAGCATGTTCACGCCCTCCGCTGCCTACTACTAATACTCGAAGGTTACCCACTGTCTCACCTCGTCTCCTCAAATATTAAGTTATGTAACAAGAGTGTAAAAAGGATAAAAGTCTTTCATTATGTCTCAGCGGTTAGAGCTGACTTTTTAAGTATTCTGTAATTAGTCGGTCATATTCTGCCGTATGGGCAAAAGCTTCGGCAGCCAGGCGGCGGCGCATATCCGCGGATACAGCACCCTCTTTGCGCAGCACACTTAAAACTTCTTCATAGGATTCCGGATTGACCACAATAGCGACACGTCCATGATTTTTGGCGGCGGCACGCACCATTGTCGGTCCGCCAATATCAATATTTTCAATCGCCTCTTCGAAAGTCACGCCCGGCTTGGCAATGGTCTCCCGAAACGGATAAAGATTAACTATCACTAAATCAATAAAACTAATCCCGTTTTCCTCCATTTGTTTCCTGTGTTCCGGACTGTCCATCGCTAAAATACCACCATGAATTAATGGATGGAGTGTTTTCACACGGCCATCTAAAATTTCCGGAAATCCAGTGATCTCACTGACATATTTAACCGGAATATTGGCTTCAGCCAGTGCTTTATACGTCCCGCCGGTGGAAATCAATTCAAAACCTGACTCCGCAATCCCCCGTGCAAAATCCACAACTCCTGTCTTGTTGGAAACACTGATTAATGCTCTTTTCTTCATTCTTCAACAACCCCTTACTGCAAAATTCGTACCTGTCGCCCTATCCGTTCAACTTTTCCCAGGGCTACCAGTCGGACTGCCTCCGGATATAGACGATGTTCCATCTCTAAAATTCTTTCCGCTAATGTATCTTCCGTATCCCCTGCCAACACCGGTACCGCTTGCTGCAAAATGATCGGCCCACTGTCCAAACCCTCATCCACAAAATGTACCGTACATCCGCTTACCTTAACCCCGTACTCTACAGCCTGACGCTGAGCATGAAGCCCGGGAAAAGCCGGCAGTAAGGAGGGATGAATATTCAAGATCGGAAAAGCGACCTGTCGAATGAACTGAGGACTTAATACCTTGAGATATCCTGCCAAAAGCAAAAGTTCCACCCGATTTTCACGCACCCAGCTCAGGATATCCTCCTCTTGAGCCTGACGATCGGGATAATCACTCATGTGGAAAACACGTGTTGGAATTCCTGCCGTGTCAGCACGTTTAAGGGCTACCGTCTCAGGTTGGTCTGAGCCAACACACACAATCTTTATCGGGAGGCTGCCATTACCACATGCGTCTATCAAGGCTTGCAAGTTACTCCCCCGGCCCGAAGCCAGTACTGCGGTCCTCAATATCCCACCCCTTCTCCGGGTACAACACTGCCCATAACAAAGCATTTTTCTCCCAACTCAACAAGCTTTTGCCTTACTTTACCTTCATCTTCCGGGTGAACAATAATGACAAAACCTACGCCCATGTTAAAGGTCCGATACATTTCTGACCAAGCCACATCTCCCAGACGTTGCATTAAGGCGAAAATGGGGGGATGTTCCCACGTCGAAGTATCAATCCGAACGCCCAGACCTGAGGGTAAGACACGGGGAATGTTGTCCGTTAATCCTCCTCCGGTAATATGGGCCATGCCCAGGATTTCTCCCCCTGGAAGCAGCGGTAAGATCGATTTAACATAAATCCGAGTCGGACGAAGCAAGGCCTCCCCAAGTGCTTCCCCTAACTCCGAAAACACCTTATCTAAAGGATACGGTGCAAAAATCTTACGTGCTAAAGAATATCCGTTACTATGGAGTCCTGTGGATGCTAAGCCAATAAGCACATCCCCAACCTGGATTTTCGATCCGTCAATCAACTGATTACGATTCACAACACCCACTGAGAAACCGGCAATATCATATTCATCCTCGGCATAGAAGCCAGGCATTTCCGCCGTTTCCCCCCCGATCAGCGCGCAACCTGCCATTTCGCACCCTTTGGCAACGCCGCCTACCACTTCAGCAACACGGGTCGGCTCTACTTTACCAACGGCCAGATAATCCAGAAAAAACAAAGGTTCTGCACCCTGAACCAAGATATCATTGACACACATAGCCACTGCATCTTGTCCGATGCTATCATGCTTGTTCATTTGGAAAGCGAGGCGTAGCTTAGTTCCCACGCCATCCGTTCCGGATACAAGAACTGGGTCCGGATATTTCCCCAGATCCAGTTTGAAAAGTCCGCCAAACCCGCCAAGTCCGCTGAGGACTTCCGGACGAAGTGTCCTCGCGACCGCTGGTTTGATACGCTCCACAACTTCAATACCAGCTTGAATGTCGACGCCCGCGTCTCGGTAAGAGTATCCCAACATTTATTCCTCCTAGTATTTCTTTGTTTCAAAATCGTTTTTACTCCGATTTAAGTTCGCAACTGGGACAGGATACGTTCCGTTAAAACAAGCCAAACAAACGGTATCCGTGCCAAGTGCTCGCAGCAAGGCTTCCTGAGAGATATAGTGGAGCGAATCTGCCCCTATATACTTCCGAATCCCTTCGATATCCAACTGATTGGCAATCAGTTTCTCCCGTTCCGCCGTGTCAATCCCATAGTAGCACGGATAGGCTACCGGAGGAGAACTGATTATGAAATGTACTTCTTTGGCCCCTGCTTTCTTGACCAAATTCACCAGCTTGCAACTAGTCGTTCCGCGGACAATCGAATCATCAATCATCACGACCCGTTTATCTTTCAGAACGCTCGCGTTAGCATTGAGTTTGAGACGAACACCCACTTCTCTCATTGCCTGAGTCGGTTGAATAAAGGTACGACCGACATAACGGTTTTTAATCAGACCTTCTCCAAAGGGAATCCCCAGCGCCGTGGCATACCCCAGGGCGGACGCGGTCCCGGAGTCTGGGACTGCAATCACAAGGTCCGCCTCAATCGGGCATTCACGGGCAAGTTCTATTCCCATCTGACGTCGGCTCTCCGAAACGTTCAACTGATCAAGGGTGCTATCCGGTCGCGCAAAATAAATATATTCAAAGGCACAATACGAACGCTCGGTCTTAGTGAGTCCCTGTCGCGAATGTAACCCCTCTTCATCAATCACCACAATCTCACCGGGTTCCACATCCCTAATAAACTCTGCGCCAATGGTATCGAGTGCGCAACTCTCTGAAGCTAGGCAGTATTTGCCATCCATCTGACCAATACATAAGGGACGAATACCATAATGATCTCTGAGTCCAAAAAGCTTATCCTCCGCCAAGATTACCAAAGCATATGCCCCCCGCAGATCCATCATGGTCTTGACCAAGGCGTCTTCCAAAGAGTCCCTGCGATAACGAGTAATGATGTTAATAATTACTTCGCTATCAACGGTCGTTTGGAAAACCGCCCCGTTTTTGCCCAGCTCTTCTCGAAGTTCCAAAGCATTTGTTAAATTACCATTATGGGCTAAGCCCATCATCCCTTTTTGGTAGTGTACCGCCAAAGGCTGAGCATTAGAAAGAAGACTTGAACCCGTAGTAGAATAACGAACATGCCCGATCGCCATTTTTCCCTTTAAGCCATCCAGCACACTGTCCGAAAACACTTCAGACACCAAACCCATTCCTTTATGCACAGTAATGTTTCGTCCATCCGAAACCGCGATGCCGGCACTTTCCTGCCCACGATGCTGTAGGGCATAAAGCCCATAGTAAGTTAAACGGGCCACCTCCCGATCAGGAGCATAAATCCCAAAAACTCCACATTCCTCTTTCGGCTTGTCCTCTCCAAATTCGAACATTTCTGATCCCCGTCTCTTCCAAAAGTGTATTGCTTATGCCAACTTCATTTTCGCACATCACGACAATTTTTCTCACAATTTCAAACTGCAGCGATCCCCTTAATTGGTCCCACTTTCACTTTAAGCAGGTGCGAGGACCTCTTTTACCCGACGAAAGACTTCTTGATACGCTTCTTCAACCCCTCCAAGATCCCGCCGGAAGCGATCCTTGTCCAGCTTTTCCCGCGTTTCCATATCCCAATAACGGCAGGTATCCGGAGAGATTTCATCGCCCAGATAGACTTTTCCATCCGCAACCCCAAACTCCAGTTTAAAATCAATCAGATCGATTCCCGCTTTGACTAAAATGGCCCGCAATATATCGTTTATTTTTAAGCCCGAGACTTGAATTTCTTTAATATTTGCAGCACTTGCCCATCCCATCGCGACAGCATGGGATTCATTTACCATCGGATCTCCCAGTGCATCATCTTTATAATACAATTCCACAACCGGTTGAGAGAGAACATAGCCCTCCTCCACTCCAAGACGCTTCGCTAAGCTCCCGGCTGCAATATTGCGCACAACGACCTCGAGGGGGATCATGTCTAAGCAGCGCACGAGCATATCCCGCTCGCCTAAAAGCTTCACAAAATGGGTGAGGATACCCGCTTTTTCTATTTCTTCAAAGAAGAGTGCCGATAACTGATTATTAACCTCTCCTTTATCTACTATTTGTCCTTTTTTCAGTCCGTTCATGGCCGTCGCATCATCTTTGTAGGCTATCCAAAAATACCCGCTTTGATCTGTCTCATAAACTTCCTTTGCCTTTCCCTCGTACCGTAATGCTAGCTTTTCCATAATCTTACCCCTTTCAATCGTCAGTTTCTCGTCAGTTTATTAGCACGTTCGCCCACGTTCCATTGCTATTCCCTTGAGAATATGGCTAAACACAAAACTTCCGGGCTTTCTGCATGTAAACTATTGTGTTTCTTAACGCCATATTCTCTGCGCTCATTGGCGCAATTCCTCTCTCCGTGCTCTCTAAGCTAAGAAACTTCCTCTCGCTTGGGTCCCACGGGGGATTGGAACGACCCTGCGTATCCGGGGCGCTGTTTACTTCTTTGACACAAGTGCGCTTCGCTTGCAAGTTTGGGGATGATTTGTTTTCGTAATTGCCTCTGTCGTTTCTTCCGTTCCTTCCTCGTCGTAACCAAGCTGGAATGAAATTAAATTGCAAAGAGAACCATCAAGCGGGAGGAGCGTGTCGAGAGCAGTTGGCAAAGCGTTGAGACGCACATTGGTCGCACATTCAGGTAATCCCAAGGGTTATGTGCGTTAGCTTCGCCAACAAACGAGCCGCTCCGGAGCTTTGGTGAACGTGCAATTTGATTTTATTCCTCAAGGTCTAACCGCTGAAAAATGTCCGCTACATGCTTAGTATGGTATGCATAATCAAACAAGGCGGCAATTTCTTGCTCATTTAAGTATTCCCGGATGCTCGGGTCCCTGTTGAGCAAGCTTTGAAATTGTTCTTTCGTATTCCAGGCTTCCATTGCATTTCGTTGAACCTGAGCATATGCTGTTTCCCTGCTGACGCCTTTATCCACTAATGCAAGCATCACTTGTTGGGAAAAAATTAAACCGCAGCCCTTATCTATGTTCACTTTCATTTGCTCCGGAAAAACCTCCAGCCGATCTATGAGCTGGATCATCTTATGGAGCATATAGTCTAAGGCGATAGTGCTATCCGGCAAGATCATTCGCTCTGCGGATGAATGGGAGATATCACGCTCATGCCATAAGGCTACGTTTTCTAAGGCAACCTGGGCATTCGCCCGCACAACCCGGGCCATGCCGCATATACGTTCCGGTGTAATCGGGTTTTTCTTGTGGGGCATCGCCGAGGAGCCTTTCTGACCTTTTCTAAAAGCTTCTTCCACCTCATGGACATCGGTTCGCTGTAGATTACGAATCTCGGTCGCCATTTTATCCAGAGAACTGGCAATTCCCCCGAGTGTCGTCACATAACAGGCATGCCGGTCGCGCTGCAGTATTTGAGTCGAGATCAGAGCCGGCTCTAAGTGAAGTACTTGGCAAACATGCGCTTCAACTTGAGGATCTACGTTGGCAAAGGTCCCGACTACGCCGGAAATTTTCCCAACCCGTATCTCCTCACGGGCAAAAGCTAAGCGCCTTTTTTGCCGTCTTATTTCATCATACCACAGAGCAAACTTTAACCCTAAGGTAATCGGTTCAGCGTGAATTCCATGCGTTCGCCCCATCATTAGTGTGTCCCGGTGTTCTAACGCTCTGCGGCGCAGAACGGTTACCAACCCCTCCATTTTAGTCAGCAATATATCGGACGCTTCAACTAATTGCAAGGACAAAGCCGTATCCAGGATATCTGAGGAGGTAAGGCCCAGATGAATGTATCTGGCTTCGTCTCCCACATTCTCGGCAACATTGGTCAAGAAAGCCAGCACATCATGCTGGGTCACTTCTTCCAGGGCTTGTACCCTTTCCCAGGAGAAAGAAGCCTTCTCTCGAATAACCTCAACCGCCTCCTTCGGGATCATGCCAAGATTAGCCCATCCCTCGCAAGCAGCAATTTCAATTTTTAGCCATAGTGTGAGGCGATGTTCGTCCGTCCAAATTCCTCCCATCTCAGGAAGCGTATACCGTTCAATCATACCTTAGTCCCCTTTCGTGGTTCGTAGTTCGAATATTACCTAATCCCCTGAATAATTTCAGATACGCTTCAGTTGGAAGGTTATAACTCCATTTGAAATAGTTTTCTGTATCGATTTCTCAAATTCCTTGACTTAAGCGCTTTTGCAACGCTTCATCCTTCGCCTCGATATCTTTCCGCATCTGAGCCCTATGGCTCTTGACCTTCATGCCCAAGGATTCATCCTGAATAGCCAAGATCTGTATCGCAAGCAACGCCGCATTGCGTGCCGCACCAATACCAACTGTCGCGACCGGAATTCCCGGGGGCATTTGGACTATTGAATAAAGGGCGTCTTTTCCTGCCAAGGGGCCACCACTCAGTGGTACACCAATCACAGGCAAAATCGTTGTCCCAGCTATAACCCCCGGTAAGTGGGCTGCTAACCCTGCTGCAGCGATGATAAGTTTTCCTCCCTGGGCTTCAAAAGCTTTCACCCAGTCTACGGTTCTTTCCAATGTCCTATGGGCTGAAGAAATTTTAACTTCAAAATCAAGTTCGAATTGACGAAGAACTGACATGGCGTCCTCCATGATTTTGTAATCCGAATCACTTCCCATAATAACCCCAATCTGGCTCATCTAATCTTCGCCCTTTCTCCCTTTCCCTGGTAATAAAACCCAGGAAGGCAGATTCCCCCCTTTTACAAGAGTGAAACCTACCCGCCTGGGCTTTTATCCCTTCGGTGTAATCTGATTTCTCAATCAAACCTGTACCACTCGGACAAGAAAACTTGGCTAGCGCCCACGCGAAGACACTGTCTTCGCACGATTAACCCTTCTTGCAGACACTGTCTTCGCACGAATTATTCATTCTGTCAGCCTTCAGACGACGACGATCGCCTCACTAATACTTCCGGAAAGTAAACAACTGTCAGTTATACTTTCTGACTAGTACAAGTCGTTTGCCCTAGGTACACTTTCGCTCATAGTCAGACCATTTACGGTAGTCTGGTTGAAACTTGCGGACCATATCTCCGCAGTTATATGAACTCCCTATGAATTAATATTAAGTTTATTTTACAAGAAGGCTGTATGAAGGTCAAGATATAAAGTGAAGTGGGGGCTTCACAATCCATCGAGAACTGCCTTTTCAGCCTGGTCCTTCGGATTATTTACAAAACGATTGGTCCCAAAAAAAGTGGTTATGATTTCGTAAACAATACCCAAAATCATAACCACTTTGTAGTTTCAGGGGGATAACAAAAAGGCAATTCTCAGTGAGATCACCAAATACTTAGCTGTTGATTAGCCTTAATCCTGTAGTATTGGTTAAGCAAGCAATCCAACTGCCGACTCAACTCTACTACTTCGCTAGCATTAAGATTACGCGTATTACCAAATTTATTGAGTTTCTTACGTAGACCCTCTATTCTTTTTAATAGTTTCTCTTCCACATAGATTCCTCCTGAAATTTCATCCCTAAAGATTTTATTGCCTTTTGGGTAAAATTGCAAGAATATATCATCTCTAAATGTGTAATTATTTGTCGAGATATCTATTAACTTTTTGCAACTTACTCTTGAAGTTGCATTCATCGTGTTTTTCTCAGGATGTAACCCGTTCATTTGGTCTTCTGATCACCCGGATATGTTATTGCTTTAATATATATCAAAAAAGAACTGGAAAGCTCATATCTTCGTAATTCCAGTTCTTCATATATTGATCTATTTTAACTTACTCTTTCAGTGGCTTCTCATTTTCGATGCTCCTTACAGAAAAAAATTGAGCTAACTAATTTCGACTTGTTTACCTTTAATTGTTTCTTGCTGTTTCTTGGGTAGTGTTATCAAAAGGATTCCATTTTCAAATTTAGCATTCACATTATCAGTTTCTACATTAGAAATAGCAAACGATCTGGTCATGGT
>JQID01000064.1 GCA_000770645.1 Desulfosporosinus sp. Tol-M | reverse complement strand
CGCAAATATGAAAGAAACGGAGGAAACCGAATGAAGAAATTCTGGAACTGGGCACGGGATGATAATACCGGTGTCCGAACACTCTACCTTGACGGCGTGATTGCCGAAGAGTCGTGGTTTGATGATGATGTTACCCCTAAGGCATTTAAATCGGAGCTTACTACCGGTGAGGGTGACATTGTTATTTGGCTTAACTCACCCGGTGGCGATTGCATTGCGGCTAGTCAGATCTATGCCATGCTTATGGATTATAAAGGTAAGGTAACTGTGAAGATTGATGGTATCGCTGCATCTGCTGCATCCGTAATCGCAATGGCCGGAACGACGGTGCTGATGGCACCGACTGCCCTCATGATGGTGCACAACCCGCTGACTGTGGCCATCGGCGATAGTGAGGAAATGCAAAAGGCCATCGCCTTGCTCTCGGAGGTTAAGGAAAGCATCATCAACGCCTACGAAATCAAAACAGGACAATCTCGGGCAAAGCTGTCTCACCTCATGGATGCGGAAACCTGGCTCAACGCAAAGAAAGCCATCGAGCTTGGTTTTGCAGATGGCATCCTTGAGGACGAAAAGAAACGACTACAGACCGAGGATTTCACCTATGCCTTCAGCCGCAGAGCCGTTACCAACTCTCTGCTGGACAAGGTAAAGCCTAAGCTGCCTAAACAACAATCAGGTACACCCGTAGAGTCGTTGGAGAAGCGGCTCTCTTTAATTCAACACTAAATTTGGGGAGGAAAATACAATGAACAAAATTCTTGAACTGCGCGAGAAGCGCGCAAAAGCGTGGGAAACAGCAAAAGCATTCCTCGATACTAAGAGGGGCTCTGACGGACTGGTTTCTCAGGAGGACACAGCAATCTATGACAAGATGGAAGCGGATGTGGTTTCCCTTGGAAATGAAATCGACCGTCTGGAAAAGCAGGAAGCTCTCGACCGTGAGCTTTCCAAGCCACTTAACACACCACTTACGGGCAGACCCACTCTTCCGGGCATGGAGACAAGAAGCGGCAGAGCTTCGGACGAGTACAGAAAAGCCTTCTGGAACGCGATGCGCACCCGCGCTGGCGAAGGACTTGATCCTGTTATCAGAAATGCACTTCAGATCGGCACCGACACTGAAGGCGGCTACCTTGTGCCGGATGAATTTGAGCGTACACTTGTGGATACCCTCGAGAACGAGAACATTTTCAGAAGGCTGGCCAATGTCATCACCACATCTTCCGGGGATCGAAAAATCCCTGTCGTAGCATCCAAGGGAACCGCATCCTGGATCGACGAGGAAGGTGCAATTCCAGAAAGCGATGACAGCTTTGGTCAGGTGTCCATCGGTGCGTATAAGCTTGGGACCATGATTAAAGTTTCCGAGGAGCTGCTTAACGACAGCATATTCAACCTTGATACCTATATTGCTAAAGAGTTCGCCAGACGTATCGGGAACAAGGAAGAAGATGCGTTTTTCACCGGCGACGGCTCTGGAAAACCTACAGGCATCCTTGCAGCTACTGGTGGCGCACAACTTGGCGTAACTGCGGCAAGCGCCACTGCCATCACCATCGACGAGGTGCTTGACCTGTTCTATTCCCTTAAGGCACCGTATCGAAACAAAGCAGTGTTCGTCATGAACGATGCCACTGTTAAGGCAATCCGCAAGCTGAAGGATGGTCAGGGACAATACCTCTGGCAGCCTTCACTCCAGGCCGGTACGCCAGACACCATTCTGAACAGACCACTGTACACCTCGGCTTATGTTCCTGCAATTGCTGCGTCTGCAAAGACGATCGCGTTCGGCGATTTCGGTTACTACTGGGTAGCCGATCGTCAGGGCCGTGTTTTCAAGAGACTCAATGAGCTTTATGCAGTTACCGGTCAGGTTGGCTTTGTTGCAACTCAGCGTGTCGACGGAAAACTGATTCTGCCGGAGGCTATTAAAGTGCTCCAGCAGAAGGCATAACGGAGGTGTCTTATGAGTTATAACGCGAAGAACTATACAGAACAAGGCGGCGAAAAAACCGTCATCGGCGGCACACTGGAAATCTTGGAGGGAGCCTCGGTAACGGGGCTTCCTTCTCAGTTCACTTTGGCTGAAAACCAGTTAGACTCAACCGCTACAACTATTGCCGGACTCGTTGTTGATTTCAATGCACTTCTGGCGAAACTGAAGACCGCCGGACTGATGGCGCCGGACGCATAAGAGTAATGAAAGGATGGTGGTGGTATGACACTGCTTGAAAAAGTCAAAGCAAACCTCATTCTTGAACACTCGGCAGACGACGAACTTGTGCAGATGTACATCACCGCCGCTATTAGGTATGCCGAGAGCTATCAGCACCTGCCCGAAAACACCTACGCCGAAATCCCAATGCCGCCTACTACAGAACAAGCCGTCATCATGCTGTCGTCCCATTTCTATGAATCAAGGGACGGCAGCACAGGTGGCTTTTTTGCGGACAATGTTCAGGCGGTACAACAGGTATGGAATACGGTCAATCTCCTGCTGCGGCTGGACCGGGATTGGAAGGTGTGATTATGAGCTATGGAAAGATGAACACCTTTATAGATATCGTGGAAAAAGCGACCATGAAAGATACGGAAGGTTTTAGAACAGAAGTCGACAACATCATCGTCTCTGTCAAAGCGTATCGGGAAGGTCGGCATGGCAATGAGAAGTGGGCAAATCGGGCCTCGTTCTCTGAGGCCACCGATCTTTTTCGTTTTCGCCGTATTCCCGGATTGACCATCACAACAGCAATGGTAATCGTAAGCAAGGACAACCGTTTTGAAATCACCTCGGTGGAAGATGTCAAAGGACGCGGGATGTATATTGAGGTCCTTGCCAAGGAGGTGATTTCCAGTGGCTAAGGCAACGTTTAAAATGCCGGATGAATTCCTGATGAAATTGTCCAGGCTTGGCGAGAAAACGGATGAAATCATCCCCCATGTGCTGAAAGCTGGCGGCGAGGTTGTGGAAGAAAAAGTGAAGAGCAACCTCCAAAGCGTCATCGGCAAAGGTACCAAGGAAGAAAGCCGGTCCACCGGTGAGCTTGCTTCCGCGCTCGGCGTCTCTTCAGCAAGACAGGATAAGGACGGTAATTTCAACGTCAAGGTCGGTTTTTCTGAGCCACGACAGGACGGGAAAAGCAATGCTATGATTGCGGGCGTTTTGGAATATGGGAAGCATGGCCAACCGCCAAAGCCTTTTCTGAAGCCCGCAAAATCAGCAAGCAAAAAGGCATGTGTTGACGCGATGGTCACGGCGTTTGAAAAGGAGGTAGAAAAAATATGAGCTTCTTAAGCGAATTGACTGCGCTCGTATCTCCTCTGATTCCTGTGGAAACGGGTGTGTTTTCAGAGACTGCACCAGACCGTTATGCTGTGATCACGCCGATGGTAGATACATTTGAACTTTACACCGACGATAAACCAAGGCACGAAATACAAGAGGCACGGCTATCACTCTTTGACAAGGGAAATTACACGGCAATGAAAAACCAAATAGTCCGCAATCTGATAGATGCGGATTTTACAGTAACGGACCGCCGGTATATCGGACATGAGGATGATAGCGGCTATCACCATTACGCCATCGATGTGGCGAAAAATTACGAATTGGAGGAATAACCAATGGCAACAATCGGATTAGATAAACTCTACTATGCCAAAATCACTGAAGATATCAGTGGGAATGAAACCTATGGCACTCCTTTGCAGCTTGCGAAAGCAATGAAAGCGGACCTGTCCGTAGAACTTGCAGAAGCAACACTATATGCCGACGATGGTCCTGCTGAAATCGTGAAGGAATTCAAAAGCGGGACGCTTTCTCTTGGTATCGACGATATCGGCGTAACGGCTGCGGAAGACTTAACCGGAGCAAAACTTGATGATAACCATGTCGTCATTTCCGGCAGCGAGGATGGTGGCACGCCCGTAGCAGTTGGCTTCAGAGCGAAAAAGGCAAACGGTAAATACCGCTATTTCTGGCTTTACCGTGTGGTGTTTGGCATCCCAGCAACCAATCTCGCCACAAAGGGCGACAGCATTACGTTCTCCACTCCAACCATTGAGGGCACTGTAGTGCGAAGAAATAAGCTTGACGGAAACGGCAAGCACCCATGGAAATCCGAAGTTAATGAGGACGACGCGAGTGTTCCGGCTTCTGTGATCACCGGCTGGTATACGCAGGTCTATGAACCCGTATTCACGGTGACCCCATAATGGAGGATGATCAGATGGATAACGAAAGAAGCTCAATCATAGAAATCGGTGGTAAGGAATACGAAATGCTCCTGACCACTAAGGCCACAAAGGAGATCGCCAAGAGATATGGCGGTCTCTCTAATTTAGGCGAAAAACTGATGAAGAGTGAAAACTTTGAGATGGCTCTGGATGAAGTGGTGTGGCTCATCACACTACTGGCTAACCAGTCAGTACTTGTACACAATTTGCAGAACCCATCAAAAAAGCGGAATCTACTTACTGAGGAGGCTGTTGAACTTCTCACTTCTCCCTACGAGCTCTCGGACTACAAAAATGCAATCATGGAGGCCATGTACAAAGGCACAAAACGAAATGTGGAGAGCGAGGAAGAACCCTCAAAAAACGCACAGGTCGGGTAAACGATGAAGAGTTGTTTGCCCGACTGATTTTTTATGGTGTATCCCTCCTACATAGATCTGAGCAGGAGACCTGGCTGATGCCGATCGGTCATTTGCTCGACCAGTGGGAGGTATACAAACAATTTAATGGACTTGCAAAAGCAAAACGAGAGTATTACATCGATGAAATTATACCTAACGGAATCTAGGGAGGTGGTGAGAACATGGCGGACAACTTCGGTTTAATAATCGGTGTTGAGGGTGAAAAGGAGTTTAAAAAAGCCCTTGCTGATATTAATCAGTCCTTTAAGGTGCTCGGCTCAGAGATGAAATTGGTCGAGTCTGAATTCAGCAAAAATGAAAACAGCGTCCAGTCACTCACCTCCAAGAACGAGGTGCTCACAAAACAGATCGATGCGCAGAAGGACAAAATCGAAACGCTCCGTAAAGCGCTTCAGAACGCCTCCGACTCTTTCGGCGAGAATGACCGTCGCACCCAGAACTGGGCTGTTCAACTTAACAATGCCCAAGCCGAACTCAATGGCATGGAACGTGAGCTGGCACAGTCCACCGATGAAGCAGATAAGCTCGGAGATGAACTGAAGAAATCCGGGAATGAGGCTGAAAATTCCGGCGGCAAATTTGATAAGTTGGGCGGCATCTTAAAGGGCGTCGGCGCAGCAATGGGCACAGTCGCAATAGCTGCAGGAGCCGCAGCCTTCAAGCTGGGCAAGGAGGTCGTGCAGCAGTTCGGAGAGCTGGAGCAGAACCTAGGCGGCTCGGAAGCGGTATTTGGAGAATATGCCGTATCCATTCAAAAAACCGGGGAGGAAGCCTATAAAAACCTGGGCGTATCGCAAAGTGAATACCTTGCAACAGCCAATAAGATGGGCGCACTCTTCCAAGGTTCCGGTATTGAACAACAAAAGAGCCTTGAGCTGACCGAAAAGGCCATGCAGCGAGCGGCGGATATGGCCTCGGTTATGGGCATCGATATGTCCATGGCTATGGAGTCAGTCGCCGGTGCAGCCAAAGGTAACTTTACGATGATGGACAACCTCGGTGTCTCCATGAACGCCACCAACATACAAGCTTATGCCCTCGCAAAGGGACTGGACTTCACTTGGAACTCAGCGACGCAAGCCGAAAAAGCTGAAGTTGCCATGCAGATGTTCTTTGAGAATACTGAGCAGTATGCGGGTAACTTTGCCCGCGAGTCCACCCAGACCATATCTGGTTCCATCGGACTGCTTCAGGCCGCACTTGGCTCCTTTACAGCAGGTCTTGGCAATGCCAATGCCGACATGACGAACCTGACACAGAATTTAGTGGATGCTTTTCAGGCTGTTGTAAAAAATATCGTACCCGTCATTGAAAATATTGTGTCCGCCCTTCCCATGGCAATGGATGCGATTCTTTCAGCAATTGGCGAACTGCTCCCAACCTTGCTGGATACAGTCACAGAGCTATTTACCCAGGTTCTGGAGACGGTTTTAAGCTTATTGCCGGAGCTTATACCTGCTGCTGTTGATGCGATTATGACTATAGTCGGGGCACTTATCGACAACCTTCCGCTACTCATTGAAGCGGCTGTACAGCTAATAACTGCACTGGTAGAAGGCATCGGGACAGCATTGCCGGAATTGATTCCCGCTGCGGTTGGAGCGGTAATCACAATCGTCACAGGGCTGATAGATAACCTGGACAAAGTCCTTGAAGCGGCTTTTGCGATTATTCAGGGCCTAGCAGAAGGTCTATTAAACGCCTTACCCCAGCTGATGGAAGCACTGCCACAGATCATAGCAACAATCATCAATTTTATCACCAACAACCTGCCTGCCATTATTGCGATGGGTATTGAACTCACCGTTCAGCTTGCATTTGGTTTGATCCAGGCGATCCCTCAACTGGTTGCCCGGCTACCGGAGATTATAGCGGCGATCGTGACGGGTCTGGGGAAAGCGGTTGGTTCGGTTTTTGAAATTGGCAAGAACATCGTTTCTGGCCTTTGGGACGGCATTAAATCCATGGGCAGTTGGATTAGCGAAAAAGTCAGTGGCTTCTTTTCCGGCATCGTGGATGGCGCTAAAAATCTGCTGGGCATACACTCACCATCGACAGTATTCGCGGGTATCGGGACGAACATGGGCATGGGAATCGGAGTAGGCTTTACCGATGCGATGAAATTGGTTGAAGAAGATATGAAAAAAGCTATCCCAACAGAGTTTGATGGTCTGAATATAGATGTTGACGCGGTCAGCAGGACAATGCCGAACTCAAATGGAGCGGGAACTGAAAAGCAGACAGGGAACGCGGTAAACAATTATGAAATTGTAATTAATAATCCAAAGCCGGAGCTGGCTTCAGACAGTGTAAGAACTACCTTGCTGAAGCACTCCTACGGTTTGGTGTAGGAGGTGCATATAATTGGCTGAGAATTGGACGTTTAACGGGTTCCCTCTCACCTCAAGGGGAAAGCGGGCTGTTGAAGAGGTTATCGAGGGTGTTGGAATTCCTAAATACAGAGGATCTGACCTTCAGGTGCCATTTCAGCACGGCAAGAGGTGGATTAAGAAAAGATTTGATAGTAGAAAAGTTGTCCTCTCAATGTGGATAAAAGGAACAGACAGGGCTGACCTGGATGATAATATTGATGCATTCTTGAAAGCCATTGGTAATCCGGGGCTTCATTCACTTGTTCGTACAATGAGGAACGGAGAAACCAGGCAGGCGCAAGCCGAGCTTTGTTCAGAGATAAATTTTGTCAGGAAAAACCCCGGCTATGCCAAATTCGCTCTGGAATTAGAATTAGCCGATCCTTTCTTTTATGGAAATGAAAAAAGTACCGAGACCAAGATGGTTACTTCCTCTCCTTTTGCATGGACGCATGTCAATGAAGGCTCGGCACCAATAACAGCAATGGTTATTACCTTAGAAGGACCGCTGAGTAATCCGATCATTAAGAATCAGAACAACGGGGTTTGGATTCAGTTCCTTGGAACAATAGCAAGCGGAGAAACAGTGGTTTTAGAAACAAAATATTACACATGTCTGAAAGGCGATACGAATATGATTTCGATTGTCAGGCATGGAGGGGATTCTTATTGGATGGTCCTCGAAGCGGGAAACAACAGCGTGGAATTAGAAACAGATACGATTGGCGGCAGGATTACTATTGAGTACTATCCTGCCTATTATTAGAGGAGGTGTAACAAATGCCCTATCCAACCCTACCCGGACGAAAATTTGAGTATGACGTAGGCGGTGGTTCCGTCTACTCTGGAAATGATATAAACGATATTACAACTGCTTTGACCACAGAGCAGATGGCAAGGCTAAATGGAATAGATAACACTAACCCGCTTATTACATTTGATGGTTGGTATGAAGGAAAAGTTAGAACAATATGGTTTTTCTTACCTGAAAAATACGTTGTGTCTGGGCTTGGCATGATGCATCGTGTGTCTGGAAACAATCCAGTAATTTCAATTGCCGGAAGTTCTGATAGCACGAATGGTCTTGACGGTACCTGGATAAATGCAACACTGCCTAATGGTGCAATACCACTTTCTATGGTAGACGATGACTCATGGAGAGACAGCATTCAGCCATGCACCTTTTCTGAAGCGGTCAAGGTTATAAGAATACGGTATAACGTTTCATATACAAGTGGTGCAAGCGCTATGTATATATACACTGTGAATATTTATGGCGTTAAGGCGGATGGAGAAGTGCCGGACGATATTCTGTTCTTAGATGATGATGCTTCCGGAGACCCGGAGTTTATTCGAGACCTTGATTTTGGGGATAGGCCGGAAGGTACAACAGTGACGCACAGAATCAAGCTTTTCAATAGCAGCACGACAAAGATTGCGAACAATTTGACTCTATCTCTTATTGATACTGATTTTACATTCAGCATGGACGAAGGAGCAACTTGGGTCACTGGTGCTACTATTACTTCTTTGGCTCCTCAAGGTTCAAGCAGCAGTATTATCATCAAGAACACGATACCGCCGCCAACTCAGATGCTCGGACCACGAGCGCCAAGGTTTGAGGTTACAATTGGAAGCTGGTCGTAGTGAGGAGGTGAGAGTATGCCGGATAGAATAAGGTTAATTACGCCTCAGAATGAATCAGTAACCAGCAGCCTGGCGCTTACGGCTAAATGGGTACGCACCTATGAAGAGTTTTTGAAAGAAGACTTTGATGAAGCTGGTGAGTTTACTCACGTTGTTACCAGAGAAGACTATGTAAATAATGTATTGACCTTCTTGGGGCTACAATTAGATAAAGATCCAAACTCGACGCCTGAAGGCTATACATCAGGGAATGACTATGTTCCGCTCATGACCGCAGCAACCACAGACGGTGTTACTGTAAGTGATAGCGGAAACCTTGGAACAGGCTATGAAGGCTGGAGAGCTTTCGATAATAACAGCAACACACGATGGGGTGTGGCTGCGACATCCGGTATCCTTACTGTAACATTGGCATCGGCTAAAGTTATTGCTGGGTATTCGATTAGGGCGAGAAATGATTCCTACTTGATTGACAGCCCGAAGGATTGGACCTTTGAAGGAAGCAATGATGGTACGAACTGGATTGTGCTGGATACACAGTCTGGCCAGACTTCATGGAGTATGAATGAGCGCAAACAGTTTGCGGTTTCATCTCCTGCTTCATACAGCTACTATCGATTAAATATTGGAGCGAATCAAAGTGGGACAGATACATCTGTTTCAGAAGTTGAGCTGCTTGAAGGTGTTCCCTACGGCTTTGACTTTTATAGTAGTGGAACCAGAGTAGTTGGCCCTTTGGTTTTAAGCGGTACAGCCTATGGAGATGAAATTTTGCAGTGGACGCTTGGTGAGAGGCCAGCCGGAACAAGCGTAACAATCAGCTGCGCCCTGACAATAGATGAAACCCCTCCAGCTTCTTACACCATTGCATCGAACGGTGCCCAGTGCCCGGTATTAGCTGAGAATGACAACATGACCGGCAAATATCTTTGGATCAAGCAGGAACTTGCAACATCGAATATCGAGGTTACTCCATCGCTGCTCACAATGGAGATGCAGCTAGTTCTAGGTGCGTCAGCCAACCTTACGATTGAAATTGATAGAACAACAATGTTCAGTGGAATGAACTACAGGTCGAATACGGTATCGGCGCTGCCTTGTGGCGAGATGACAACCTTTGAACCATATGATGTCTATGATGGTTTCCTATACTGGAGAGCAAGGGCAACAAATGAAACGCTTGGAATAGACACAGGTTGGAGTACACCAAACACCTTCAATCTAATGGGTGGTCCATTCCCTTTGCCGCGTTTTTTTACAATGGTTGAGAACAGGCAGTTCCGGAAGTTAAGAGATAAACGCACCTTGTATGTTGAAGAAAATATAGGTTTTGGCAAGCCAAGAGAAAGAAGAACCCTATATGTTCCAGCTAACAGAGCATTCGGTAAGCTGAGAGCGACTCGGACAATGTACACCGAACTGAATGTAACTGATGATCCTCCATTTCCACGTATCAATTCAATTTCAGTAACAAGAGGTCAAGCGGGTTCCGTTTTGACCTTGTATGGTAGTGGATTTGGTTATACGCACACAGCAGTAGATCTAGGCAATGTTGACAGGTATTTGAGAAGCTTCGGAGGATTTGTTTACATTAATGACATGCTATGCAATGTGATTCAATGGTCATGGACAGAGATTATCTTCCAGCTTCCTCTTTCAGCAGTTACGGGGCCAATTAAGGTTCAGCTCACGGCACCCATAATTCAAGACAGCAATACAATAGGATTTGAAGTGTATGCTGGCTTACCAACAGATGATGTTGGGATTGAACTTTTCATCTGTGTCAGAACAAATCCGAATGTGCTTGTGAAGCAGCTCGATGGCGCTTGGAACAAGGCATTCCAAATGGCTCAGAACAACCCTGGCAGTGGCAGCTTCAGCATAAGCAGATACGATGACATTGGTGGGAACAGAGAGTATATTGCAGATGACAATTTGGTTCTTGTTAAGCTTGATGGAAATCCATTGTTCAAATGGATCATCGAATCAAGAAAACCAAACTATGTAGACTCAAATGAACAGCAGGTATTGGAAGTCAGCGGCCGCGGGGTACTCTCTATGCTGAACTGGGCTGTGGTTTACCCGGAGGAGATGGGGACCCCTGTTTTGGACAGGCAGTTTACCGGAACCGCAAGTAAGGTTTTACGGACAATGATACTGGAAGCACAAGCAAGAGGCGGCCTAATGGGGGTAACCGTAGACTGGGAGGATGACAAAGACAGTTTAGGAAATGTGTTCACGGAGAACATCAATCTGTCATTCCATATTGGTACACCTTTGCTGGAAGTAGCATCTAAGTTTACGGAGGGATTGGGGTACTTCGAAATTGAAATGACTCCTGAACTTGTGCTGAAGATTTACAAGAACAGAGGATTGGACCTGCATGAGACGGTGGTCTATAGACCAGGACAAGCAGTAATTAGTCATCAGAACCAGAGTGATGCGACAGGTCTTGTCAATGAAGTGCTCGTTGAAGGTGGAGATAAGCTTTTAGCAATTGCTTCACATTCTGCAAGCCAAACTGTATATGGCAGGCGTGAAGGATATTTGTCAGCAAGCAACATTCAGGATGGCCTCAGCGAATACGGACAGGCCTATTTGAATAGGGTTGCGTACCCGACTTGGGGAATACAGGGAACAGTTACGAAGTTCTTTGACGACCAGGGCAACAGGATGAAGCCATTTGAAACTTACTTGATCGGAGACTGGATCGGCTGGAAAATTGCACCGGAGGGTTCCGATGACATAGGTTTTGATGGGGTGTTAAGAGTTCGTGGGATCACAGTAAGCGAGGATAATGGTACCGGTGCTTTGTCCTATACTCTTGAGTTGCACAATACAATGTTGGAACATGAAATAAAGTTGAATCAGAAGGTTGAGCGGATGTCCCAGTATAGCGGATCAGATGTTTTGTCAGTAGCACCTTCAAGCAGTGGCGGATATTCTACTTCAGAAGTAAACGCTATGCTTGCAGCCAAAGCTAACACAAACCACATGCATACCGGGGTTTACTCAGGAGTTGACCACGTACACGATTTTCTAGAATTAACGGATACGCCTGACAGCTATTTAGGACAAGGAACTAGAGTGGTGGCCGTCAAAGCGGATGGAAGTGGTCTTGAATTTGTGACCGGAGGTGGAGGAAGCGGTGGTGTTTATTATGAAAATGCAGTAGATATGCCGCCTACGGTACCGAATGTGCTGGATGATGAGTTTGTAATGACCTCACTGAATTCAAAGTGGCTTTGGGTCAATAGAAGCACAGCAACTGCGGTACCTGACGGAAGAGTGTTAAGAATAACATCTCCGATTGGGGCGATTGCTTGCAGAGGTATAGTTCAAGCCAAACCGGCCAGCAATGACTTTACAATAGTTGCAAAGTTTTGCGGGTGTAGCTACTGGGGGAATTACGCCAAGACAGGATTGCTGATCTCAGAATCTTTGACCGGAAAACAGTTAGGAATTTGGCATGCATATGATGGTGGTTGGAAAGGCTTGATGGGTGAGTTCTTCAATTCACCGACATCAAGAGGCAGTTTTAGCTACTATGGTCCAGCAGTCTTGCCAAGTGGAGGATACATCAAAGCAAGGGTTTACTACACGACAGCATGGTATGTAGATTTCTATTACAGTCTAAATGGTTATATTTGGATATTGGCTAGATCGGCATTGGCATTAGGGTTCACACCTGCCTATGTAGGGTTGGGGCTGGATTTTGAAATCAGCATCGGTACAACTTATGATGCTGTATATGATTGGTTCCGGGTAACTCAGACATAGGAATGAAACAATTATTCAATATTTTTACTAATAAATTGAGCCTTCGGGCTCATTTTTATTTTAAATCGAGGAGGATTAAAGAATGAAAGACATTGTTAACACGATTCAGATTGTCATTGCCGCTGCTGGCGCCTATATCGGATATTTCTTAGGAGGCTGGGATGGCTTCTTATATGCTTTGGTGGCGTTTGTCGTTATCGACTACCTGACAGGCGTCATGGTAGCCATCCTGGAGAAACGACTATCAAGCGAGGTGGGCTTCAGAGGAATATTCAAAAAGGTACTGCTATTTTCACTAGTAGCAATTGGCCACATCATTGATTCAAAGCTTATTCAAACCGGAAGTGGAATAAGGACTGCAGTTATCTTCTTCTATTTATCTAATGAAGGAATCAGCATTATTGAGAATGCCGCTAAAATAGGCCTGCCTATCCCTGAAAAGCTCAGAGCAGTCTTGGAGCAGCTTAACAAGGGGGACAAATAAAATGAATCTGCGTAAACTCATTCTGACAAACAATGCCTGTTACAAAGCAGGCAGAACCATCACACCCAAGGGCATCATGGTGCATTCTACCGGGGCGAATAACCCCTATCTGAAACGCTATGTCGGTCCTGATGATGGTCTGCTGGGAAAGAACCAGTACAACAACCACTGGAATCAGGACAAACCCGACGGCAGACAGGTCTGTGTCCACGGTTTCATCGGTAAGCTGGCTGACGGAAGCATCGCCACCTATCAGACCCTACCGTGGAATCATAGAGGCTGGCATGCCGGAGGTGCCGCGAACGATACACATATCGGCTTTGAAATTTGCGAGGACGGTCTTACCGATACCTCGTATTTTAATGCCGTTTACAAGGAAGCCGTAGAGCTTTGCGTCTATCTCTGTAAGCAATACGGGCTCACCGAGAAAGATATCCTCTGCCATTCGGAAGGACATAAGCTTGGCGTTGCCAGTAACCACGGCGACGTGATGCATTGGTTCCCGAAGCATGGCAAGTCGATGGATACCTTCCGTGCTGATGTAAAATCCGGTCTTGCCCCAACCGCCCCTGCCACACCTAAGAAATATTACCGCGTCCAGCTCGGTGCGTTTTCTGTCAAGGCGAATGCCGATACCATGCTCAAAAAAGTCAAGGCGGCTGGCTTCACCGATGCTTTTATCAAATACAGCGACTAACACACCGCGTAATGCCTACTGAGAGATTCGTCTTTCGGTAGGCATTATTTTTTTGCTGTTTTTTCGTTCATTCGGCCGCTTTCTGTCCTGGGACTAGTAGAGGGTGATGATTGATAGGTTCCCTCGGAAAGAGGTCGAGATAATGAAAGTGACAAAGTTGGATGACGTTGATTCCATTCAATACAAATCTGAGAAGCCCACTGAATCAGCGCTTAAGAATGAGCATGATTATTTGGCAGCAGAAAAACTTACAAAGAAGCTCTTAGAAAATGGCCTTATTACCCAGACTGAATTTGAAAAAATCATGGCTAAAAACCGGGAAACCTTCACCCCGCTTTTAGCGGAGATTATGTCATAAATGACTTGCTAAATATTGCTTTTAGAGTGATGTATAGTACGGAAGGAAAGGAGGTTGAGACAATGAAACGGATAACAAAGATTGAAGCAGACGAAAAGCTGCAGAAAAAACTACGCGTCGCAGCCTATGCTCGCGTTTCAACAGATAGTCGCGAACAACTCGTCAGCTTGGAAGCTCAAAAAAGTCATTATGAAACCAGCATCAAAAGCAATCCCAACTGGGAGTACGTCGGACTATATTATGATGAAGGCGTTTCAGGCACACGCATGGCCAAGCGTGATGGACTTAGCAAGATGCTTGATGACTGTGAAGCCGGTAAGATTGATTTCATCATTATCAAATCCATCAGTCGTTTTGCCAGAAACACTACAGAGTGCCTTGAAGCGGTTAGAAAGCTTATAAAGCTAAAAGTGTTCATTTACTTCGAGAAGGAAAATATCAACACCGGCGATATGGAGAATGAGCTGCTGCTCACAATTTTTAGCAGCCTTGCGGAAAGTGAGTCGGTTTCCCTATCAGAGAATGAAAAATGGTCCATTGAGAAGAGATTCCAAAACGGAACATACGTTGTTGCTTATCCGCCATACGGTTACAAAAATGAAGATGGCTTGATGGTGATCGATGAAAATGAGGTCGACGTAGTCAGATGCATTTTTTCAGAGTGTTTAGCTGGTAAAGGTGGACATCTAATCGCTAGAGCTCTTAATGATAAAGGCATCCCAACCAGGAAAAAAAGAGAATGGACATCGGGGACAGTGCTCTCGATTCTTCGGAACGAAAAGTATAAAGGCGATGTGCTTTTCCAAAAAACATTTACTGATGACACGTTCGCAAGGCACATCAATAATGGTGAGAAGAACCAGTACTATATTGCTGAGCATCACGAAGCAATTATTACTGCTGAAGATTTTGATTTAGTACAGACGATGATTAAAAGGCGCTCCAATGAGATGAAAATACAGACAGGTGAAGGAAAGTATCAAAATCGGTACCCGTTTTCTGGCAAGATAATTTGCGGCGAATGTGGTGCCACATGGAAAAGAAGAACACATACTAAATCAAAAGTCAAATACTTCGCTTATGCGTGTAAAACTCATATTAAAAGAGTGGACCAGTGCAGCATGCAATTCATCCGCGAAAGAAATATTGAAGTAGCTTTTTTGAATATGATCAACAAGCTGGTATTTTCTAAGAAAGTGTTATTGCAGCCGCTACTGGCAAGCCTAAAAGACCTCAACCAGGGAGAGGCGCTGGCGCGACTTGATAAATTGGATGTGGTTCTTGAAGACAATTTGAACAAGAGGCAAAAGATAACGGAGCTGTTTGCTAAGGAATATCTTGAAACTGCGGTTTTCAATGAGCAGAACTCAGGTCTCCTTGCTGAGGCTAAACAGATCAGTGATGAAAAAGAAACACTTTATGCTTCGCTCGCTCATGAGCACGAGCACCTGGAAGCCCTCAATAAACTCATCAAGTACATCAATAGCATAGGTATTCTTAGAGAATTCGATGAAGCTGCGTTTGAGGAGCATGTGAAGTACATTATCGTGTTTAAAAGATTTGAAATTGGCTTTGTATTAAAGTGCAGATTAACATTAAGAGAAAGGATGTGAGACTATGGCAATACCATATGGATATAAAAATGAGAAAGGAAAAGCCGTTATAGATGAAGAACAAGCAGAGCAGGTTAGGATGATTTTCAAGGGTTACTTGTCTGGTCTTGCCTACGTTGCAGCAGCTGAAGCGGTTGGACTAAAGCTTAATCACCCAAGTGTAAAGAGAATCCTGCAAAATGAACGTTACCTTGGTGACAAGTATTATCCGGCGATTATCGATCAGGAGACTTTTGAAAGAGCAGAAGCAGAACGGTTCAAACGGCAGCGTAAATTGGGCAGAATATTTCCCGATAAGCTGCAAGAAGAATGTAAACCAGCTACAAAATTTATCATGCCCAAAGCAGGAAAGATTTTCAATGATCCATTCAAGCAGGCTGAGTACGCTTACAGCTTGATCGAAAGTGAGGTGGAAAAGTGATTTCACTTGCGAGCAATGTAACCGTCATTCCGGCAAAGAAAACGGTAGGAACGCAAAAGGCAACCGACCAAAAGCAGAAAACAAGAGTTGCTGCTTACTGCCGGGTCAGTACGGACAGCGAAGAACAGGAAACGAGCTACGACGCACAAATTCTGCATTACACCTCATACATCGAAAATCATCCAGATTGGGTACTAGCTGGAATTTATGCGGATGATGGCATCTCAGGAATGAATGCGAAAAAGCGTGATGAGTTTCAGCGCATGATCAACGACTGCCATGACGGCATGATTGATATGGTGATTACCAAGTCCATCAGCCGATTCGCTAGGAACACGGTCGATTGTCTGAATTACACCAGAGCCCTAAAGAACAAGAACATCGGCGTTTATTTCGAGAAGGAAAATATCAACACGCTAGATGCCAAGGGTGAGGTGCTGATGACCATCATGGCCTCCCTCGCGCAGCAGGAAAGCGAATCCTTATCGGCTAACGTTCGCTTAGGTCTACAGTTCCGCTACCAACAAGGCAAAGTACAGGTCAACCACAACTGGTTCTTAGGCTATACAAAGGATGAAGATGGGCACCTCATCATTGATCAAGAGCAGGCGGAAGTCGTAAAACGAATCTACCGTGAGTACTTAAGTGGCAATAGTTTTTTAAAGATTAAAAGATCACTTGAAGCCGATGGCATTCTAAACGGAGCAGGACGAGCAAAATGGCATGAAACCAACATCAAGCAGATCCTAACCAACGAGAAATACATCGGCGACGCATTGCTTCAAAAGACCTATACAGTGGATATTCTTGAAAAGAAGCGTGAAGCCAATAAAGGTCAGGTCCCCAAGTACTATGTTGAGGGTAGCCATGAAGGTATTATTCCAAAAGACATCTTTTTAAAGGCCCAGGAGGAAATTGCAAGACGCGCAAACCTCACAAAAGGCGCTACACAGCACAAACGAGTCTACAGTGGCCGATATGCACTTTCTGGGATGGTATTTTGCGCGCATTGCGGGGATATCTACCGCCGAATCAAATGGAATAACCGAGGTTGTAAGTCTACGGTTTGGCGCTGCGTCAGCAGAGTTGATAAAGACGGACCTGATTGCACTGCAAGGACAGTACGAGAAGAACATCTTCATGAAGTGGCGGTTGCAGCAATCAACGGAGCGTTTCGTGAAAAAGAAAACATCCTGCCGCTTTTAATTGAAAATATTGAAAGTAACCTTGAAGAAAATACTGATGATCGCATTAAAGAGGTTGATGAGCAAATAAAAACACTCCAGCAGGAGCTTTTAGCAACAGCCAGTAACAAGAACGCTGGCGATGAGCTTGGTATGGAAGTAAGAAGGCTTCGCGAGGAGAAGCAGGCTATCCAGGCTGAGGGTGCTTCACGCCAAGATCGGAAGAAACGGATCGATGAACTTATTTCGTTTCTCGAAGAGCTACCTTGCGAACTTACCGAATACGATGAGCAATTTGTAAGGACGCTCATAGATAAGATAATCGTCTTTGATAACCATTTTATTGTGGAATTTAAGTCTGGAATCGAGATCGAAATAAACGAATAATCTGTAACATAATTCTACCTGCAGCTCTCTTACTGAGTTGCGGGTATTCTTCTTGTAAATATTTCATTGTTGTTTGAAACCAAATGGTTTATAATGTTTTTAATAAGGCATGGAGGGACTATTATGAAAACCTCGGACATGATACGACAGCTATGTGAACAAATGAATATCAGTGTCTCCGAATTGGCTAGACGCCTAGGTCAGTCGCCACAGAACTTCGGGAAGAAGCTGAAGCGTGAAACGATAACCTTAGAAGAGCTTAAGGCCATAGCAGATGTTATGGATGTTAAGTTTGAGCAGACTTTCATTCTGCCTGATGGTAACGAAATAAAAACCGGAAACGAGTAAAGGAGGCGGTCTAATATGATGATTAGCCCGGAAGGATACTATGAACAGTATCTCAAAGGAAAAACGAGAGAGCAGATTATGAGCGCTATTCGTGGTCTTAAGCAAGAAATAGGCCGTCTTAAAAATACAATGGAAAACCCAGACTATGGCCAAAAAGAAATTATGCATCCCAGTGAAGACACCCGCCTTCACTGGACTCGGGAGTATTTGGAAAAAGCCAAGCAAGCCTATGCTGAGGCGGGTGGAATGTATACTTTATCAAAACCAGAAGAAAAGGCTGCTGACGTTGATTCAAACATGGATTTCATCAACAAGATTACTTTTAGCATTGGCGGTTTCTTCGGTGGCTACCGTACTTATGTTGTGGATCTATCAGATGGATTGAGAGCCTACACAAAATTATGGGAAGACGAAGAACCACTCGCTCTGATGGATATTGATAACGAGGAACCCTACACAAGAGATGCTTTCATAGCCGCCCTTATGGATCTTCACATCGGTGAATGGCGCAGACGATATTCAACTAAGCGCTTCGGATACACAGTGTGTGATGGTACACAGTGGGAGCTGGAGTTTGAATATAACAATGAACATAAACCGGTAAGAATCGATGGTGACAACTCATACCCTTATAACTTCAACAAGTTCCAGATGTTATTTGGCATTGATGAAACTGATGAAAACGAAGATGAGTAAATTTGGTTTAAGAAGGAGGTTCAACTTTGGACATAAACAATTTGCAAGCTCTATCGTATGAGGAGCTGCGTGCTGTATATAGGAGCTTCCTACATAGCCAGAACATTTCAAAATTAACAATCAGTACTGCTTATGCGGACACCTTTTACCTTTGGAGGAAAGGGAGCAAAGACTTATTCTGGAATGCAGTGAACGCTACAGATTTTGAGGATGAGGCGAGGAATGCATTAATAAAAGCTCTTTCTGAGAATTCGACTGGTAACGTTAAATCACTTATTGGGAGCTATTTATCGCATCTTAGAAGATTCCGTTTATTTTTAGCTTCTGACGGAACGGCTAATCCAGTTGCGCCTAAGCAGGAGAAGACTGCAAAACCTGTGCCTACACGCAAGAAGAAAGCGGATGTCGATGTTCCTGTACCATCAATCGAGCAGGTTGAGTTTTATCTTGAAAAGTGGGATGGCCTTGAGAACTACCATCTGCAGGAGGATGCACTTAATAAACTGTTCTTTAAGTTATGTCCGAATAATGCAGACGTCACTGATATTCTTTTAAAGGCATCAACACTTAACAACTTTTACAGCACGAATATTTTTTCGATATATCCGGTGGCTAAGCATATCTGCTCTCTGGATATTGATGCGAGACTTAAAGCCGGAGATGGTTCACTGGTTGGAGAAATCCAATATGTAACAATCGGTGAGACACTGAAGAATTTTTACTCCTTTGCCACAAAATATTGTAGCCATCACAATCCGCTCGACTACCCGATTTATGATAGCTACGTTGATGAAGTGCTTCGCTATTTTAGAAATCGAGATAGCTTCTCGAATTTTCAAGATGGAGATTTAAAGGACTATGTTAAATTTAAAAGCATTCTAATTGCTTTCCGTGACTTCTATGGCTTGGATAAATATAACCTGAAACAAATTGACCAGTATGTTTGGCAGCTTGGGAAAGAGTATTTCCCAAAGAATTACGGAAAGAAAAAACCAGGAGGCAAGTCGATATGAAGATTCATTATTTCCAGAGATACCATGAGAAAGAAAATGTTGCTACAGCAAATACTATGCTTCTTTTGTCTCGCCTTTATTCGTTTTCTTCTGAGAAGTTCTTCCGACTCTTAAAGTCTGAGTTCTTTTCAGATACGTTTGAACCAGAAATAGTATTCAATTTGCAAGAGAAGAGCGTGGAGAGCATACCGGACGCAACAATTACACAAGAAAGCTTTAAAATTGTTGTAGAAACAAAAATGTCTGACTGGTTTTATTCAACTCAGCTGCTAAAACATTTGAAGTCCTTTAGCGATGAAAAATATAAAGTGATGATTACCCTAGCTCCTGTGTTGATGAACTTAGAAAAAAAGAAAGAATTTGAAAAACAGCTAAAGGAATATAACGCAACCCAGACATATCCAGTAATGCACATTAACACTACTTTTGAAGAATTAGCAAATGCGATACAGGAAGTAATTGATGATAGGGATTATGAAATGCAGGAGGTTCTAGATGACTATCTGAATTACTGCTACAAAGATAAACTCATCATTGTTTCAGATTCATGGAAGCGCATGAGAGTTCAGCTCGCAGGTACAACATTCGTTTTTAATATTAATGAAAGCCTCTATTACGATAACATTGATCGTGGCTTTAGCGCTCACGATTATTTGGGGTTATACAAAGAAAAAAGTGTGAGGGCCATTGGGAAAATCATTGCAATCATAACAGCAGTAACAACGGCAACCGGCCTTGAATATAAAGCTGAACTTGGAGATGTTACGGATGAAAGAAAGCAACAAATAAAACGTGCCATAGATGATGGGAAAAATTATGGCTATGTGCTAGAGGCTACTAGATACTTTTTTGTAGATAAATTTTATGAGACTGACTTTAAGAAAATAACGCCAAGAGCACCAAGGGGCTCACGAGTATTCGATTTAACGCAGATCCTTGAAACGGAACAGCTTCCTGAAACACAGGAAATTGCTGGTCTACTTGCTTCAAAGACATGGAGCTAATAATGTGGAGCTTTGTATGTTGTGCTGGAGACCATAATATCATCGCGAAAATTACAAGTACTGTTAAAGAGGAAGAAAAGTTGAAAGGAGATCCGCATCAACACCGGATTTTAAATTCCGCATTGAAGTTGTATTCGAAAATCATGATTTTTTGTACCACGTCAAATCTTGTTACGGAGGAACAACATGGGAGAAATTGTAAACATTAATCATTCTAATGAGGTTGAGGTCGTTAGAACAGAAAATGATTTAATGGAACTTACAGTGGGAATGCTGTTGGATGCGCGTGCTACTATTTACAGTGGGAAAACATTAAGCGTACCAATTACAGAGCTATCGACTTTAGGAGCTGGCGTGTCATCACTTATTCCAGCATTGAACACTGTCACACAGACAACCACATTTGCCACAGAGGGCTTATATCAATTAGCTAATGCAGGCGTTGGTGACGTTCTGAAGATTGCGAAAAATGGTAATTTCTGGGGAGCTTTCAAGACTGCGGATGGTGCATCAAAATTTGCACAGCTTCAAGCAGCAGGACCATTGTCTGCTACAACTACAACAGCGGCCGCAATTAACCCAGCCATAATGTTAATGGCAGTAGCGCTCTTCTCGATTGAAAAAGAGCTGGGTAATATTGCAGAAATGGAAAAGCAGATTTTATCATTCCTTGAAGTTGAAAAGGAAGCAGAAATCGAAGCTGATGTAGAAACCTTGATGAATATCGTCACAAAGTATAAGCTCAACTGGGATAATGAGCATTTCGTTGCTAGTAACCATAAGCTTGTATTGGATATTCAAAGAACCGCCAGAAAGAATATGAACGCATATCAGAAGAAGGTTAATGAGGTCCTTAAAGCGAAACAGTTCATTGTCGCTCAGAATAAAGTGAATTCAACATTGGCTGACTTAGAGAAGAAGTTCAAATATTATAGATTATCGCTTTACACATTCTCGTTGGCATCACTTATGGAAATAATGCTAAGCGCTAATTTTAAAGAAGAATACATCTCAGGCATTAAAGATGAGATAAGAGAAATGTCACAAACCTATAGGGATTTATTTGGAGAGTGTTCTGTTCGTCTTGAAAAGATGGGGAACTCCGCGCTGGAAGCAAATGTGGTAAAAGGATTAGGTACCGCAGGCGAAGCTATTGGAAAGTTCATCGGGAATATTCCACTTGTGAAGAAGGGACCGGTTGATGAGTTTCTTCAAGATAAAGGCGCTCATTTAAAAAGCGATGCTATCGTAATGGAAAAGAAATCTGTCGGGGCGTTTGCAGCAATAGGCAATCCGGGCACAGGCATGCTTGTTGAAAAAATGCAGGATATGGTTCAGATCTATAACCATACTTCGCAGATATGCTTTGATAAAGAAAAGATTTATTTAGTGGCTAATTAGGGGTAAGGTACAAAAATAGAGCTATCATTAAATGGCTTGTGGAGCGGTTCCCAGATGCTGACAGGAATATATAGCGTACTTCCTGTCGTGTCGAGCCATTTGCATGATGGCATAACATCAATATCAACGTCTCAACCTATAAGCGTGGACATGTTTCCACAAACGTAAGATTTGAGATTTCCCGAATGACATCAGTTGGTCAAACTCCGGCCACGTGGAGTGCTTGATAGTGCTATATTTGGGTTGATTGAAATTCTTGATATAAGCGGGCTTGAGAAGGGGATGTTCTTTTTATGTTTGAAAGTGTATAGGGAATTTATTTGATTAATTAGGCAATGGCATCTGCCAAATTGGTGGGTGCTTTTTTAGTGCTAGAAATGTTTCAGAGTCATAGTTAATTGTCGAATTATGCGATAAGTATTTTGCAAAATTAGCAGGATTTAACACTATTTCTGGAGAATTATAACTATCAGGAAGGGGTGGATTAAATGAATAAAGATAAATGGGAATTCTACCAAGATTCTAGCTCAGAATGGCGTTGGAGAAGAATTGCTTCAAATGGAAAAATTGTAGGTGCTTCGTCACAAGGATATAAAAATGAGCAGATTGTATTGCAAATGCTAGAAGAAATGGATATGTGGGTTGAGCTTGAACTGCGTCGGCTTGATGTCAACTCGTTCTCACTATACTAAAATATTTTAATTGAATGATCGAAAAAATGCGGGGGTATGAAACAATGGCAAAAGGGTTTAAATGTCCCAGTTGTGGAGTGCAAAAGTGTGAAGACCTTGGTTCTCACCTGTATTGTCCAGACTGTAAATCAATTTTTTGGGATTTAAATAATTCCAAATTTGAAGGCGGTAAAGGGAAAGGCAATACGTGCCATCATTGTGGTAAATTTACACTCCATAATATAACCAATATGGATACAGATAGTGTTATAATAAAAATTTTCAGATGTTCTACTTGTCACGCTGTTTTAATTAAAAAAGAATCGATTAATAAAGATTAGAATAATATTTTGTGACTCCCGCTACCATGAAACCAAAATCTATTTATATTAAGATCATTATTTGCATAG
>JQID01000159.1 GCA_000770645.1 Desulfosporosinus sp. Tol-M | reverse complement strand
TTTGGACTTAAGAGCCTAATGCATGAAATATATAAGGATATGCCCTAGCTTCGACTATGGATTATGCTAAAAATCTCATGGACAAATTAAATTAAAATCTATACACTTTTCATTCAACTCATAATCACCGACAGACGGAGGTTGACTCAGGGAATAAGTTATTATTCTTTTTGTTCTGTAATAACAGGGTTAGTATAAAAACTTTCATTGCTTTGATAAGTTGAGATGTTCAATATAATCAGTAGTACGGTTATCGCAGCAATGGAAATCAAAATAATTACAACTACTTTCCAGATACGGCGACTCCGCCTATTTTTCTCAGCTAACAGTGCATTGAGTTGTTCCAGCTTCTGTGCGATGATATTTTTATCCTCAGATGGCTCCACTGTATCACCAAGAAGTGCGCTTACCGATGTCTGCATACTACATATTCTCTCAGATTTCGGTAACACGCTGATAGGCCGGACATCGCTCGCGCACTCGCTCATCCGGTCTATCGTGGTGGCGGGTTCCCGAGGTTCCCACAAAGTGGGAATTTGGGCATCAGCCGGGAACACGGCTGTTGTACTAAACCGCTGCGCGGTGGCTTTCTTTAGGCCCAAATAATAATTGAGACATGATATCATTCTTTTGCTCACCTAATTTACTTTGGAAAGGATGATATTCATGCCTCAAACTTCTCGTACTCTTTCACCCCATCTTCAGAAAATGAAGCTCGAAATGGAGCTTCGCGGTTTATCTCCTCAAACCCTGCGACATTACCTTTCCCGCTTAAGACTCCTGGAAAAATATTTTAATAAGCCAGCCTTTAACGTCTCACCCGACGAACTCAAACAATATCTTTATTATCGCATCAAATCCGGTATCAGTTACAGCAGTAGAGTCGCAATCAGCAACTCTAGAATAAAATCGTTTGACGGAAAATCGGTTAGTTTTTCATGGAAGGAATATAAGGACGGCAATAAATCTAAAGTCATGACTCTTGGGGCTGAGGAATCTTCAAGAAGGTTTCTTCTGCATGTTCTTCCTACCCGCTTTACAAAGATTAGACATTATGGCATTCTATGCAGCCGTAATATTAGTTCTAAGCTTTCAAAATGTATGACGCTCGCTGGAAAGAGTCCTTTTCGACTTACTGCTAAGAAATACACCAAAACCGGTCGTTCTTGTGGAAGTCAAAATATTATTATGTTTTTCCCGAAACATTCTTGTTCAGATCCTTGATCATCTGGGAACTAAATATTTTTAAAAGCGACCCATTTGGGGAGGGGGAAAGTCTACCCATTTGAGGTTTCTACAGATATCAAAAGCACTCTAAGTAATTATTTCGTTTGTTATATCCTAGCTTATTGAGTTTTATCCTTGAGTGAGAAAGTTTGAATTCCCATATACCCCTAATGCCGTCCAGCAGCGGTTCAGTACAACATGAGATTCATGATGTTCTATGCGTTTAAAACTAAATATTATTCTTTAAGCCACTGATTCTCATCATTGGCTTTTTCTTTGTATATGAACATCATAAATCTCTAGAAGTTAGGTGATGTGCCTGGCGGCCCCAATCAAAATCCACGAAATATGATGATGGTTTTTGCCCTGACTTCTTGGTTCAATATATTCGTGTTCATACAGTTCTCTGATATCCAGAAAACAGAAATCTCTTGTAAACTCATCCTTAGTACAAAAGTGAAGAAACTTTTCTTTTTGGAACGAGTGAGGATCGTCTAAACAACGTTCCCCCTTTCCGTATTCCTCCGGATCATTCACTGATAAACTATTCATAAACAACCAGCCCTGTGGTTTCATCAAATTGGATATCGTATTCCTAAATTTTTCTCGTTCCTCGAATCGTAGAACTTGATATAGATTTGAAGCAAAAACTATGTCAAATTTTGTCATGCTAATATCTGTAAAATCACAGCATATAAACGAAATATTTTGCTCACCTGTCAAAGAACTGTTAGCAATTTCTATACCTTTCTGTGACATGTCTACACCTATTACATTACGGTCAATATGTTTACCCAAGAAAATTGAATCACGACCGTATCCGCAACCGATATCAATTATGTCTAAACTCTTTCGATTCGGAAAGTGCTCAAGTATTATATTCGTAGCGATAACTGCTAATTCACTAGGTTCATTTCCCCATACCTGTTCATTGCTCTCATATTTTTTATCCCAATACATTTCTAACTACCCCCAAAATTAGTCAGTCATTTCACCGTCACGGTAGACGCGCCGGTTACCCGGCGCACCCCGCACAGATCTTATCCCGCAAAATACGGCATCCCGACTAATTGTCACAAGCCCTCATATCAAGCCCTTCTTTTACAAAAATGGGGGGATAATATTTACTGGCTTAACCCATATAACTGCCTGATTAACGCCTCATCATCTTCCCATTTAAGATATGCAGTTTCGCCGGATAGCAACGGGTTCAATTTTGAAGTAGCTTTCATGATAGCCTCTTTTTTCATTTCAGTATCAGCATTCGCATAGATCTTATGACAAGCAAGTCATAAGATCTACGCAAGGGCTGATTCAGAACTCAAACGTAAGGCATTGGAAAATGCCTATCCGGAACTTGTAGATTCCAATCTGCCAGACTGGAATGAAGACAGTGACCTGATGGAATGGCTGTCAGAGCTATAACAGTTATTAGCAGAATACTATGCAAAGTAAAGTTGGGTAGAATACCGTATTTTCAAGGGAAAAATACTTCTTTCTTTGCATAGTGTCCTACTTTGCATAGTGTGGGCTATGCTAAGCTTTGCATAGTGACCCTTGCGGACAACCGGTTACCGGGTGTTTAACCATTCCATTGATGTCCAAAACGCCTGCTTTTAGCCATTTCTTGATCAGTCTTAGAAATGCTTTATCTTTTATGCGCAATTCCAGCATTCGGATGAGCCAATCATGATCAATAGCATCAAAGAAGCCACGGATGTCTGCTTCCACAATGTAGCTATACTTTCCAAAGTTCAGTGAATATTACGGTTTTGTAGAGCCACTATTCCGGTCGTGACTGAGCCACGTCACCGGAAAAACAGAGCCACCCTTCCGGGGAGAGAGCCATCAACCACTCGGCTAGGAGAATGCTACTCTTTAATCGTTCAATTCCAGCAATAAGATGCGCGCAGGATAAGAAAACAGCGGTGTAGCCGAGGCTGTGGAGAGTGTGGACAAGCTCTTTTAAGAATGGCCCCAAAGTGCTTGTCCAAGCCTTGTGGTCAACCTGAAGCGACTAAGCGTAGGGTTGTCCACAAGGTGGCACTATCCACAGTCCCCTGTAGTGAAGATAGGCGTTCTACACCGGTCTTTAGATTATCCGGCACTAGGATCCGAGTAACACCTCCAAAGTACTTGTAAGCATTGATAT
>JQID01000202.1 GCA_000770645.1 Desulfosporosinus sp. Tol-M | reverse complement strand
GTTAAAACCGGGGGCTTGCAGCTAGAATCATCGGAGATGCTTCTGCTACCATAGGCTGGTTGGCGGCAGCCCTGAAGGCAATGTTTTTCGCAGCATTTGTGTCAGCAGGTTCGGTGTGGCCGCACGCCCTACACCAAAAGAGGTTTCTGGTTTTCCGGTTTTTCCGGTCAACCTATCCACAGGCCGAGCATCCCTGGCTCGTGTATGCCGGATCAACTAAGACCACCGGCACTCCTGCTCGTGCGGCCTTATAGGAAATAAACTCCCGAAGCTGAGCGAATGCCCATTTCGCGTGCCGGTCGCGTTGGGCTCGTCTAACCGTTGTTCTCTCCCGGATGCCCGTGAGGTCTTCCAGAGCAATGCCCCGAGAGGTGTCTTTGGCGAGCGCGACAAGGGTTTTGGAAACGATATGGTTCACATTCTTCTTGAATCGGTTCTCACCGTTCGAGAGTTTCTTGAGCCTGCGTTTCGCGGATCGTGTTCCTACTTGCTGGAGGGTCCGTTTTCGGTCTAGATACCACTGGCGTACCTGTTCGCAGGCGGTTCCCGGAACCTGAACGCCATCGCTGGTTGCGGCAATGTTCACGATCCCGAGATCGACCCCCAGATACGATTCTGCCTCATACTGGGGTTCTTCGGGTACTTCAACCGAGATAGCTAAGTAAAACCGATTCTTCGTCCGGTCATAACAGAGATCTGCTTCCCTGGTGTCGGGGAACGAGTACCGGGTCTGGAGAGGAACCTTCATGCGTCCGTTTGGGGTCCAGACCGAAACAGAGGTACCCTGAATCGAGTAGATCCGGCTGTCATACGCGATCGCACCCCGGGTACGATAGGTGTGGAGCGTGAGTTCTTCTCTCTTCTTGATGCTGGTCTGATAACTATCCGCAACCTTTCTACACGCGAGGATGGTGATCTGTGCCCCGAGGCTATGCTCGGAACGGATAGACCGGTACATCTGTTTTTGTAACTCGAATCGGTTAAACACCTTGTTCTGAAACGCAAACTCAGAGATGCTGTTACATGCCGAGTTGACTGCCTTCATGGTTGCCAGAAGGATCTCCTTCTGGTCTTGCGTGGGAAGGAGCTTTACCCGGATAGTTTTCAGCATCAATAGTATTATTAGTGAGCAATCCATAAATACCTTGTGGTATTAACGCATGACTGAAAAAAAGAAGGCTTCGTCCGCAGTATATTCTCTCAATTATCACGTTGTATGGTGTACGAAATACCGGCGGAAGGTGTTGGTGGACGCTAGCTCAAAATCTGCTGAATCAATCCTGAAAACCATTTGCGATACGAGAAACTGGGATATCCTCGAGCTCGTTGTGATGGAGGATCATATCCACCTCTTCCTGTCTGCATCGCCGTCCGAGTCGCCTACCGCCATTGTCAAAATTCTTAAGGGCGTCTCCGCAAAACAGTTGTTTGCCCAACATCCCGA
>JQID01000124.1 GCA_000770645.1 Desulfosporosinus sp. Tol-M | reverse complement strand
TATGTAATTATCCTCAAAAGCAATAAACAAAAAACAAGCTTTTCACGAAAAGTTTAGTAAAAACAATAAGCTATGCGACATCGAATTGGCTGGGAATTTCCTTTTTCTTTACTCGAAGTATGGTCGACATGATTCGAATACCTTTTGCCGTGGGTCTGTAGCGAAACGAACGAGGGATTTTCGCGATTAACCCGTGAGCTCTCAGCTTTGCCAGAAGCCGAGTTGTTTTACCGACTAGGCGGGGGTCATTCTGCATGTTGCGCGGATAAATAACCCCTCGAATATCAGCATTGCTGAATCCTTTAATGTGATTTTTTCCGTCGAGAACGGCGGCAAAAGTTGTCGTTGCTTCTTGAGAAAGCAGGTTGAAACCGGTATACCTTCGCTTATTCTTTGTAATAGGAGCACTAAGCTTTTCCACTTCTTCAAGGCATTCACCTGTCAGATTTGCGGCATGAAGCGCATCCCAATACCGGATGTTGGCACTTTGAGATACTTGGGCGTAGCGATAAAGATTCACGACGGACTTACCCATCGGCGCCCATTTCATGGTCTTTTCATCTTTATTTGTAACTTCTTTAAGGATTTTAAACTGTTGATAGTGGTCTCAATTCTAAGTACGCTACACTTATCATACATCTTCAGACTGTTTTTCTTCATCTTGTGCTTAATTCGTAGACCTTGCGGCCTACGGTTCTTATCGGAGACTATTTCTCCTGAAAATGCATGATGCATTTTGCGTCCAAGAAAGATCATAACATCGTCACAAGAAAATGAGATTAAGGCATGTTCAACCAAATCATGATAGATTCGCGCTAAGGCGTCTCGGCTCTCGAACATGACATCTGTCGCATACTCACACTGTTCCACACACCAATAATATCCCACGGAAAAGATAGCTTCGATCCGTTTCAGAAACGGATGAATACGATGGGCCAATGCATCAAACGTTCGTGACAGTTTGCGCTCTATAAACCCATTAAACAATTCCTGAGCCCGTTCCAGGTTGTCGATTTGAAGAAAACAATTGTCATAGCGTTGATACCCAATCCCCTCTTGGTCCAGCAGCTTAGCTAAATGCTCTCGGCCATTGATGTATATTTGTATTTCAAAAGGAAACCAGGTTTGAAGTTTGATGTGCATGAACCCAAATTCCTTGTCAATGTAGTAAAAATAAAGATAGAGACATTTGCGTTTCTTATTTCGTAGCTCGATCTTGTGGGTTTCGTGATTCTTGTAGGACTCCAATGCTGTACAAAGCTCGACGGTAGCAATGACACAAACAAGGCCTTCCTGCACAGGGTTTCTCTTCAAAACTTCTTGTGCGGTTCCTTCTTTGGAAGTCTTAGGGGAATTCAGGTAGATATAAGGGCGTCCAAGAGACTCAGCCATCATACGTGCATGCTCTTTGATTTGTGAGGTAATCGATTGAGCATAAGCACTATAGTCTTTAAGCAATACATTTTCCGTACTTAGAAAATGTGATTGCCCTGATTGACTAAAGAACTGGCGAAGATGTCCTTTAAATATGATTCGATCAAAACCGTGCAGAATTCCCTTGATTTGATCGTGATAATTATTTATACTCTTCATATAGCCGTTACCTCGCATTCAGTGTTTTACCACTGCCCATTATATCATCCGATATCTTGGGACTGGCAATTTAGTTGCCGATTTATTGAGGAACGGCTATTTTATTTTTATTGTCTGCAGCTTTGCTGCGGTATG